>JAAYFX010000080.1 GCA_012728025.1 Clostridiales bacterium | reverse complement strand
GATAAAGCGCCCCCATAATATGTTTTAAGCTATACTATTTTTACACCCAAAATAGTCTGGCTACGGGTTCCCACCACAACGGTGCCGTTATAGACAGCCGGTGAGGCTTCCACATTTCCGCCTACGTTTAAAGAATCCATGACCGTTCCCGTAAGCCCGTCTATAAGGTACATATAACCGCCGGAGGTGCAGAAAACAAGGCAACCCTTCCCTTCGTTGTCATAAATCGTCACAGGGCTGCTCCAACTGTAAGCTTCGGTTACAATTTCCCAAACCACAGAGCCGGTCTGCTTGTTTAGGGCAACTAAAACGCCGTTTCCGGGGCCGGGGGTGCGGGCAACAGGCACAAAGATTAAATCGGAAAGGCTGTTTTTACCTATGGCAAGGGTACCCTGAGTGCCGCCGGAAACCCCCTCCTGAGTATAACAGTCATAATCCTTCTGCCAGACAATTTCGCCGGTGACAGCATCGATTTTCCAAATTGGGATGTTTGCCGTGCCGCTGGTAGGCGCCCGCCAACCGCCATGGAAGGAGGTGCTGATGTATACATAGGGATGGCCATCCTCCAGCTCTAAAACGGGGGTGCAGTTGGTGTCGTCCAAAACATCCTGAACCCATTTAAGCTGTAAGGTATTAAGGTCAAGGCACATCAAATGACCGCCGTTATCGGCCATTATGATGTGTCCCCTCCAGATTACGGGACTATCTTCCATACCCAGCCAATAACTGCTTCCGCTTGAGCGAAAGCCCTTATACCGCCACTTTATAACGTCAGAGGGGGCAATGGAGAGCAAGCCGCCTTGGGCATCATAGTTGGTGTTAAGCTTAATTATATACAAAACGCCGTTTTCTCCGGGATATATGAGTTTATCCGTTGCGGCATCCACAAGGGGGCTGCCGTCGAAGAATGAAACCGAGCTGCGCAGGGAAAATGAATCCCCATGGCCAAACTCGTACATGACAGAGCAATCTAAAAGGTTGATTACAAAGGCTCTGGAGGCTCCCTTATTGCTTTGATAGCCCGCCCCAAGGTATAAGATGGGGTAACCCCGAGGGTCTAGGGCACCGGCGCCTTTAAAGGTGAAGCCCAGATACATATTATCTCGGGTTTTGCTGCCGGTTTCAAGGTCAATAAAATAGATGCTGCCATCCATGGTGGCATATATGACCTCTGTTAAAGTGTCGGCATTTTTGGCCCAGTCATACATATTCATGTTGGCACGAACTTCTTTTGGCCAAGACATCATAAGGGGCTGGCCAACCCAGCCGCTGCCCGTCCACACAACTCCATCGGGAGCCTGAAGGTTGCCTGTTGATACGCTCCATTTGTCGGTCTGTGAAAACTTCCCGTCATGAAGGCTGACTGTGCCGTAAGAGGCGCTGTCTCTGAAGTTGTTTCCCCTGAAGGTAAGTATGCCCGACAGGTTTGCGTAATCCTCGGGCAGGGTGAAATCAATAAGCTCAGAAGTTTCATAGCTTTCGACAACTTCGCCGTTTACCATTATATCCGCTTCGGAAATGAGGACACTCGGCTCTGTTGAAGCCACCGCCTGAGGATTAAATTCCGGCAGGGCAGGCTCTTCGGGAAGGGGAGGGGATTCCATTTCCGGAGTGTCGGTTTTAAGGGGGGGAGGGGTTTCCGGAAGGTCAACATATTCGGGAGCAGATAAAATTAAAGGCTTAGTTGTTGCGTTTTTCCAGACGAGAAAACCCAGCGCAGCTATAAGCAGCACCAGAAGGGGAGTAAGGAGAAGGATTTTTGACCTTTCCCCACTTTTCGTGTTAGCAGATTTGTTTTCAGGCATTTACTTCCCACCTATATGCCATTTAGCCGTAAAATAGCCCTTTCGTTCCACACATTAAGGGCAGGGGAAATGGCAAGAGTTTTTTAAAGCAAGGGATTAATCTAAGCGGAAAGGCCCGTTTCAAGGGCTGTGACCGCTTCTGCCCTTTGAGTGTCGGACAGTATTGTATACATTACATAATTGCCAAGGGTTTTAACTTGGGCATTTTCAAGCTTTGGCAATTCCTCCGGCATATATTCGGGCATCCATGTGTCTAAACGGCGCTGGATATAGCCTTTCACTATGGATTCAAGCTCGGAAACATCCTGTTCGCTGCCGGCTTTAAATATGCCGTATTCGTCGATATTAACACCTCTGGAATTTATCTTAACGACGTATTCGGGGTTAGCCGAAAAATCAAGAGCCATAAGGCTTGAAAGATAGCTCTCCGGAGCTGATACAAGGTCCCCTTCGTTTCCGATGGCTAAGTCAACATCGGCAGAAAGCTCCGAAACCGGAACATCGTCTTTGACCTTTGCTCCGCCGCAGGCCGCTAAAAGGGCAAGAAGCATAAGGGCGCATACAGAAACCATGACAGTTTTAGTTTTTTTCATTCCACACATTCCTCTTTATATCCCAAATGTTTTAGTTGTAGCCGTGACTGCGCATATAGCCTATCACAAGGTTATAGCCATCACCGTTCATATGCAGTCCGTCGCCGCCGTTGTCAAGGTTTTTAGGCAGGGCGCCGTATTCGTCCTTTATGACACTGGCGCTGTTTAAATATTTAAGATTTAAGTTTTCCGCTACTTTTTGAACCCAAAGATTTGCCGTATCGATTTTCTCATTTGTTATACCGTTTGAGGCGGGATAATCGGCAGAAATGGGGTAGATTGAGTTAAGTATAATTTTTGTGTTGGGGCTTGCAGCTTGTACGGCTTTTACAAGGTTTGTGTATTCTTCGATAAAATTATCCTCATCCATAAAGGAAATGCCATTTACGCCAAGGGTTATCATAAGGTACTCCGGTTGGCTCAAGGCGGCGGCATCTGCAATGGATATTTCCCTGCCATCTTCGTATACGATGTTTGCAATGCTCCAAAGAGAAAGGGTTAAGGTGCCGTTGGCAGGAGTCCAGACTTGGGAGGCGGAGACGGGGACGCTGTCATAGTAGGCAAGGCCATAGGTTGTTGAGTCCCCAAGGAAAACAAACTTATCAATGTATTCCTGACCCATATCCTCGGTTTCAGCTAAAACTATGCCGCCGTTGTTTACAGTTTCTATTATGCCTGGGGTAGAGATTTCCTCTGCTTCATCGCCCTCGGAAGGGTCGCTCTCACCTATATCATCAGGGGATTCAAAAGACTCCGACTGATTGGGGGAGACTTCAACCTCTTTTTCCGGTTTAGAGCAGGAAGTGAACATCAAAACGAAAACAGCCAAAAATATGCACAGGATTATTGATGCCGACCAAAAGAAATAAATGTTATCCTTCTTAGTTTTATTCATCATTACCTCCGAATAAAAAACAAATATCAACAGCCTTAGCCAAAAGGCTAAGTTGCTGCCCTTTTCATAAAGCAAATTATAGACAATATGATATAGCATACTATCACTAATTGGTCAAAGTGTCAATATTGCTCAAAGTTTGGACTTTGGCTGGCTAAGGAGGAAAAGCTGCTGAAATGTCTATTTGGCGAAGATTAAACTTTGCAGCTTTAAGCAGGTGATATAGAATGTTTTTAAGGCAAATTACGCAAAAAATGACTGTTGGGAGAACACCGCTTCTGCGCCGTCATTTTACATTTTAAGCCCTTAGCCAATTGGATACAAAAAAGCGGCGGTTCACCTTTTCAGACGAACCGCCGAATGTCCTTTGATAAATTGATAATCACTAAAATGTGCACAAATTATTTATGCTTACTTTGTGCCCTCATCCTCATTCCATGGTCTAAAATGCTTTTTCGTATGCGCAGGTTTTTTGGAGTGACCTCCAAAAGCTCGTCATCAGCCAAAAATTCCATGCACTGCTCCAGACTTAAAACTCTGGGGGGAACAAGGCGCAGGGCATCGTCACTGCCGGAGGCCCGCATATTGCTAAGCTGTTTTTTTCTGCAAACATTAACGGTTATATCCTCGTTTTTCGGGCAGATGCCAACCACCATGCCTGCGTATACGGGAACGCCTGAGCCAATCATAAGAGCGCCCCTATCCTGAGCATTAAAAAGCCCATAGGCAACACTTTCGCCGGTTTCGTGGGAGACGAGAGAGCCGTGGCTTCGCCTTGAAACCTCGCCCTTAACAGGGGCATAGCTATCAAAAACGCTGGCAAGAATGCCCTCACCTCTAGTATCGGTTAAAAACTCGTTGCGGTAGCCGAAAAGACCCCGCACAGGGACAATAAACTCCATTTTCATGCGGTTTCCCACAGGGTTCATCTGAACAAAGTCACCCTTTCTGGAGGATAGCTTTTCCATAATTGCTCCAACGGCAGTTTCCGGAACATCCAAAACCACCTTATCCATAGGCTCACACAAATGGCCGTCTATCTCTTTATAAAGAACACGGGGGGGAGAAACCTGAAACTCATAGCCCTCCCGACGCATGGTTTCAATTAAAATGGAAAGGTGCATTTCGCCTCTACCTGCCACGTTAAAGCTATCGCTGTTTTCAATTTCGCTTACCTTCAGGGAAACGTCCTTCAAAGTCTCACGAAAAAGCCTGTCCCGTATCTGGCGGGTGGTTACAAACTGACCCTCACGACCTGCAAAAGGGCTGTCGTTAACAGAGAAGGTCATCTCTATTGTAGGGGCAGAAATCTTAACAAAGGGCAAAGGCTCCACAGAGTCGGGAGTGCAGATGGTGTCTCCGATTGTAACGTCGCCTATGCCGGAAAGGGCAATTATGCTGCCGGCGTCAGCCTCCGTAACCGCCGTTTTGGAAAGACCTTCAAACTCATAGATGTTTACAGCCTTTGCCTTTCTAATAGGATGCTCACCGTGAAAATCGCAGACGGTAATCTCTTGGTTTTGGTGCAGGCGGCCTCGCTCTATGCGGCCAATGGCTATGCGCCCAACATATTCGTTGTAGTCAATGGCGGAAACCAGCATTTGAAAAGGAGCCTTCGTATCCTGCTCGGGGGCAGGTATATAGTCTATAATGGTGTCAAGAAGGGGCCTTAAATCCTTGCCTTTGACCTCGGGGCTAAGGGAGCAAATACCCTGACGGGCAGAGCAAAAAAGCATGGGTGAATCAAGCTGCTCATCCGTTGCGTCAAGGTCTAATAAAAGCTCCAGCACTTCGTCTATGACCTCGTAAACCCTTTGGTCAGGGCGGTCTATCTTGTTAACAACCACTATGACCCTGTGACCTAGCTGCAAGGCTCTTTCCAGCACAAAGCGAGTTTGGGGCATGGGGCCTTCGGCAGCGTCCACCAAAAGGATTACGCCGTTTACCATTTTTAGGATGCGCTCCACCTCGCCGCCAAAGTCAGCGTGTCCGGGGGTGTCCACTATGTTTATCTTTGACTCGCCATAGTTAACCGCTGTGTTTTTTGCAAGGATGGTTATTCCCCGCTCCCGCTCCAAATCGTTGGAGTCCATAACTCTGTCTTGAACAGACTGCTTTTCCCTAAAAGCCCCGCCTTGGGCCAAAAGAGCATCGACCAAGGTGGTTTTGCCGTGGTCTACGTGGGCTATTATTGCGAT
>JAAYFX010000079.1 GCA_012728025.1 Clostridiales bacterium | reverse complement strand
CATGAACATAGCTGTTGGAACAACAATCTTCACAGTACCCATAACGGCAATCCGCCAGTCCTTCAAAATAACCGACGAATCTCAAATCATAGTCAACGCCGACGGAACGGAAATGATTGTCTTGCGGGGGGATTGCTTCCCTGTCTTGCGCCTGCGTGACCTTTACGACATTGAGTCCGGCACACAGGATGTATTTGAAGGCATTATGATTCAGGTGGATAATAACAGCGGGGGCTATTGCATCTTTGCCGACGAGCTTCTGGGCGAATATCAGGTTGTTGTAAAGCCCTTCCCAATTTTCCTGAATAAATATGACCTTAAAAATCAGGGACTTTCAGGCTGCAGCGTTCTGGGCGACGGCAGCATAAGCCTGATTTTGGATGTAAACAGCTTAAAGGACAGTTAAGTTTTCAGGCGAAAGCTTTTGTTTAAGAGCTTTTGTCTCCTTTTTGAAAAAGCTGAACTATTTAAGAGAAAGGAATGGGCTTTAATATGTCAGATAATATAACAACAGCCTCAACCATAACCGCCCGTATCGACGGCCTTAGCGACAGATACCTTCTTTTCAAGGTAGACGATGCCAATTACGGTCTTCCCCTTGCCATGGCCCTTGAGATACTTACAATACAGTCTATAACCCGTCTGCCCAGAGTGGCAGATTATGTGAAAGGTATAGTAAATCTACGTGGGAAGGTCATACCGGTTTTGGATGTCCGCAGTAAGCTTGGGCTTTCAGAGCGGCCTTATGATGATAAAACCTGTATCATAGTTTTAGATATTCACGAAATGCACGTAGGACTTATAGTGGATATGGTATCCGAGGTTGTTTCCGTTACTCCCGAGCAGATTATACCCCCTCCAAAAACTAACGGGGTTTCTGCCACATACATATCTTCTGTATCCCAACTTGAAGACAAAATAGTCCTCAATCTTGACTGTGAGGAGTTTTTTAAAAACGACATTGAGCAAGCACGTGTCTAGGCATCGAAAGGTCATATTATATGAATTATGAAGAATCACAATCAATAGTGCGGCTAAGCGACAGCGAATTTGAATTTATAGTACAGTTTGTAAGCGACCATTACGGCATAGACCTGTCTAAAAAGCGCCGGCTTATAGAGGCCCGTCTTGCCAGTGAGCTGAAAAGCCTTGGTTTCGACAACTATTCCCAATATATAGCTCTTTTGAAAAAAGACCCCAACTCCGAAAAGGTCGATAACTTTATAAACAAAATCACAACAAACTACTCTTACTTTTCCAGAGAGGCCGACCATTATGACTTTCTTGGTAAAAAAATCATCCCTGCTCTTATCAATGAAAAACGCCGTGGAATAAAAGTCTGGAGCGCCGGCTGTTCTACCGGAGAAGAACCCTATAATATCGCAATGGCAATAGACAGCGCCTTAGGCTCTCAGCGCAGCTTATGGAATGTCACCATATCCGCTACCGATGTTTCCACCCGTGCCCTTAACATCGCAAAGGAAGGCGTGTACCCCGAAGCCGAGCTTAAGGCAATGCCGGAAAATTGGAAAAAAAATTATATGGTAAAGCAAGATGACGGAAACTATCGAGTGGCGGACAGCATCCGCAAAAACGTCTCTTTCAGCAGGTTCAATCTTATGAGTCCTGTTTTGCAAAAAAACTACTATGACGTAATTTTTTGCCGAAACGTGATGATATACTTTAAACCTGCCACTACCCAGAGCATTGTGAAAAAGTTTTATCAGGCCACAGCGGATAATGGTTATTTGTTTATAGGCCACTCCGAGACAATAAGTAGGCTCGATACCGAGTATACATACATTTCACCTTCGATATATCGGAAAGTAACAAAATGAGGGAGTGTGCCTGATAAATGCCTATAAAGGTTTTAGTTGTGGACGACTCCATCGTTTACAGAACAAAGCTTCAGCTTTCGCTGAGCCGTGACCCTGACATCAAAGTCGTGGGTGTTGCCTCCAACGCCGATGAAGCAAGCCGAAAGATTCGTGAGCTGTCTCCGGATGTTCTCACTCTGGACATAGAAATGCCCAATATGAACGGTCTGGAGTTTCTTGATAGGCTTATGCCCATAAACCCTTTGCCTGTGGTGGTTGTCTCCTCCCTTCCGGTAAATGCTCTGGATGCCTTAGGGCGGGGAGCCGTTGATTTTGTAAAAAAGCCGGAAGCGGGTGTTCCCAACGCTTCGGAGGTTTTCATTGAAAAGCTTATCGAGACTATAAAGGTCGCTTCCAAGGCTAAGATAGACTGTTGCCCTCATAAACAAAAGAAGTCGGAGCCTGTGACAGAAAGCATAGCCATAAAAAGAACTCCTCAGGTTTTACTGCCATCAAGCACAAACAAGCTTATTGCAATAGGCGCCTCCACCGGCGGCACAGAAGCCATAATAAATGTTGTAAAAGACCTACCCAAAAACTCGCCTCCCGTCCTCATTGTCCAGCATATGCCCGCCACCTTTACCCAGCTATATGCTGAGCGTTTAAACGGCTTATGTAAGATGAAGGCAAAAGAGGCCGCCGATTACGACAGGGTCGTGGCGGGTCAGATTATTGTTGCGGCCGGCGGTTTCCACATGACCCTTCACAGGGACGAAAAAGGCTATTATATCCGCAGCAAACCCGGAGAAAAAGTCAGCGGCCACTGCCCTTCAGTGGATGTTCTTTTCTCCAGCGTCGCAAATGTTATGGGGAAGAACGCCATTGGTGTAATCCTTACCGGCATGGGGGCAGACGGGGCCGCAGGCATTACAAAAATGCACAGTAAGGGTGCTTATACCATCGGTCAGGACAAGGACACAAGCGTTGTTTACGGAATGCCCATGGAAGCATATAAGCTTGGGGGCATCTCAAGACAGCTTCCTCTTCACTCTATCTGTGATGAAATTATAAAACACGTATTTGTGTAATTAAGCACTTTAAACTAAAACCCCCACGGTCAGTAAATTGTGACCGTGGGGATTTTAGTTTAAAAATATGAAATATATCTTTCCTGCCCTTATGAAAAATCAGTCTGCAACAATCTAAGACTGATATTCAAACTCCAGATTATACATACAGACCAAATCCCCGTCTTGAATGCCCATCTTTTCCATACGCCCGAAAACTCCGGCTTCACGCAGGACTTTGTCAAAATACATTCGAGATTCGTAGTCACTGAAATTTACACGGCTGATAAGTTTTTCAAGCCAAGGCCCTTCGACAATCCAGCAATCATCATACTGCTCGATAATAAGGTCCTCAGAGGTTTCGATAACAGGCTCCGGCACAACATATTCCGGCTCATAGTATATGACCGGCGGAAGTCCAGCAAGCTTTTCCGCCGCCCTTAGCATAAGCTCGTGAGTACCTGCATGAGTGGCTGCCGACATCTCAAAAAACTCATAGCCCGCCGCTTCAACATACTCCCTAAGCTCATCTAAAAGCTTGCTGCCCTCCGGCAGAAGGTCGCATTTATTTGCAGCGACTATCTGGGGTCTTTCTGCAAGCTCTGGGCTGTATTCTTTAAGCTCCCGATTTATAGTCTCAAAATCCTCTATGGGGTTACGCCCCTCGCTGCCGGAAGCATCAACAAGGTGTATGAGAAGCCTGCACCGGTCAACATGGCGCAAAAATCCATGCCCCAGTCCGGCCCCCTCGCTGGCACCTTCTATAATCCCCGGAATGTCCGCCATAATAAAGGATACTCCGTCCTTAACGTAAACAACACCAAGGTTTGGATAAAGGGTGGTAAAATGGTAGTTTGCTATTTTCGGATGGGCCTTGGAGACAACGGAAAGCAGGGTTGATTTTCCCACGTTTGGAAAGCCTACAAGTCCCACGTCTGCTAAAAGCTTAAGCTCCAGAACAATCTCACGCTTTTCCCCTTGAAGCCCCGGCCTTGCAAAGCGGGGTGCCTGCCTTGTGGGGGTGGCAAAATGTATATTTCCCCAACCGCCACGGCCGCCCTTGGCAAGAATAAATGGCTTGCTATCCGACATATCCCGTATGATAGCGCCGGTGGCCTTATCCCGTATAAGAGTTCCCCTCGGAACTCGAATTGTAATCCCCTCACCGTCTTTGCCACTGCGCCGCCTGCCGCTGCCATTAGCACCGTTTTCAGCGGCGTATTTTCTCTTATATCGAAAATCCATCAGTGTTGACATATTTTCATCAGCGATAACCGTAACGTTACCGCCACGGCCGCCGTCACCGCCGGATGGCCCGCCTGCCGGAACATACTTCTCCCTATGGAAGGCTACGGCCCCGTCGCCGCCTCGTCCGGCCTGAACGCTGATAGTCGCTTTATCTATAAACATTGTTCCCTGTCATTCCTTTCCCGTAACCGGCCACAATAAATCAGCGTCCGGCAAACCCTTACTCTTTTTCCGAC
The DNA here is from genome assembly GCA_012728025.1 of Clostridiales bacterium. Classification (GTDB taxonomy): domain Bacteria; phylum Bacillota; class Clostridia; order Oscillospirales; family Oscillospiraceae; genus UBA2658. Next base: position 16,421 of record JAAYFX010000079.1, on the reverse strand, counting down.
CTTTCGTTTAAAAGCTAAATTTGTCTCAGCCAAGAAAATCACAGGCCGAAAAAGCCTTCAGCTATAAGTATGGGATAAAAAATGGGCGGGCATACCCGCCCACCCATTTAAAAAGCTTACTGTGCCAGTTCTTCGTAGACAGAGACCTTCTTACGAGCCTTGCCCATGCGCTCAAACCTAACTCTACCGTCCTTAAGGGCGAAGAGCGTATCATCACCGCCGCGACCTACATTGGTGCCTGGGTGAATTTTGGTTCCGCGCTGTCTGACAAGGATGTTGCCGGCAAGAACAAACTGACCGTCAGCCCTCTTGGGACCCAATCGCTTCGACTCACTGTCACGACCGTTCCTAGTGGAGCCCATTCCCTTCTTATGTGCCATGCTTTACACCTCCAAGTGTCAAATAAATTGCGGAACTTACGCCTTTATAGCGTCTATTTTTACCTGAGTATAGGGCTGTCTGTGGCCCTTTGACAGGCGATAGCCTTTTTTAGGCTTCATCTTGTAAACATGAATTTTGCGGGCTTTGCCGTTTTTAAGAACGCTGGCGGAAACTTCGGCTCCGTCAATGACGGGGGCGCCGAACTTGCTGCCTGCTTCATCTATAACTGCAAGAACACGGTCGAAGGTAACAGAATCGCCATCCTCAACGCCGAGCTTTTCAATAAAGATGACATCGCCTTCGGCAACACGATACTGCTTACCGCCGGTTTCAATTATTGCATGCTTCATTAGCTTTCCTTCCTCTCTCGAAGTCTCGCTTTTAGGGCGAAAGCCAAGGCTTTTCTTAAGTTGCCCCTTCAATGCGGCCTTGTTATTTTATCATGAGGCTCTTGCCTTGTCAAGCAATACATACAGTTATTTTACAAAGTTTTATACATTTTGCGTAGTAGGTTTATAAGTTTTAAAGGTTTCGCCGTCCTGCGAAAACACAGGACGGCGGTAATTGTTTTAAAAACACTCTAAAGCTTAATCCTGAGGCTTTCCGTAAATAGAATATATTTCGTTCATATCCCTTTTTCCTGCCGCATTTTTCGGAACAGAGTCCACAAAAGTAACATACTTTGGAACCTTTATACTAGAAAGCTCTGCTTTTACCTTTTTAATCACATCGTTTCTTGTGACATTCGCTTCAGGAGTCAGAACTATAAGAATTTTTCCGACTTCGCCCCACTTTTGGTCAGGCACACCGATTATGCAGGCTTCCATAATGCCGGAAATGGTCATTACAGTATCTTCAATTTCCTGAGGGAAGATGTTCTCCCCGCCGGAGATGAACATATTCTTTTTCCGCCCGCTGATATAACAGAAGCCATCCTCATCAAGATAGCCCATATCACCCGAGCGAACCCAGCCGTCCTCCATTATCTCGTCTGTTGCCGCCTGATTGTTCCAATAGCCGGAGAAAAGTAGTTTGCCGTTAAAACAAAGCTCTCCCCTCTCCCCTTGAGCAACTTCCTTTCCATCATCGTCCAAAATGCGCAGCTGATTGAAGGGTGCAGGTATGCCGCAGGAATTCCATTTCTGCCGAACCATGTCTATGTTCATCATTCCTATTGGGTGGCACATATTGTTAGGCCCAATTTCAGTCATGCCATAGGCATTTACCATTTTTACGCCACGGTTCCAATATTTTTCCAGAAGCTCCTTGCCGGTAGGTGCCGCCCCTGAAACCAGAAAACGGTAACAGGTCATGTCTGTTTTGCCAAAGTCCGGATGCATAGCCAAGGCTTTATACATAGTCTCCACAGAAATACCTACTGTTGGTTTTTCTTCACGTGTAGCTTGTAAAACCTTTTCCGGATTAAAGCCCCGCATGACGATAACCCGACCGCCTGTCTGCAAAATCGGCAGGGTAAGCACGTTCCATCCTGCCGTATGAAAAAGGGGCAGGGTAAGTATCGTTGAGTCATCCTCTGTCAGTTGGAAACCCAAAATACTGACTATGCTGTTATAAAAAAGTGAGCGGAAGGACATTTTTGCCGCCTTTGGCTGGCCTGTTGTGCCGCCTGTGTGGATAAGCATTTGTATATCCTCATAGTCTAGCTCAGGCGGGGTAACAGTCCCGTATTCTTCCATGGCCATAATGTCGGGATAGCAGTAAGTTTCATTTTCCCCGATTATATCATCAAGGCAGATAAATTCCTGAGTAAAGCCGGCTTCACGCAGACCGACAACAGTGAAAGTAAACTCCATTGAATAAAATATTACCTTTGGACTTTCGCTTTCAATAAGGGAAAAAAGCTCTTTCTCACGCAGGAGGCAATTGTATGTTGATATTATTATGCCGGTTTTGTAAGTTGCGAAAAATGCATCGAAAAACGCAACGGAATTTGTGGCACAAAAGCCAATCCTGTCACCTTTTTTAAGTCCCATCTTCTCAGTAAGAAACCAAGCGAGCTTGTCAGAACGCTTGTCCATGTCGGAGTATGTATAACGCTTACCGGCATCATAGTCATAAATTGCTTCGTGTCCGCCCGAAAAACGCACCCGATATTTACCCATATTTGCCAATGTTTCTGAATCGTACATTCCATTTCCTCCTTACAACCCTCCACCTCATGGAAACAGCCTTATCCGTTGTTAGTTTTTAAATTTGCCGTCTCCAATATCATCGCTTTTTAAGGCGCCGAATACAGGGCAGATATTACAACAACTTAGCCCTATTCTATATCATTTTCACAATTAAATCAATGAAAAACTCAATTTTTGATTAAAAACATATAATTTGCTGTGTTTTTTCTCTTACTCATAATATAGTCGCTTTCAATTTGTACAATATAACAGTGACTTAAAGAAAGATTTAATCATATTTTAGCAGCTTTGGATAATATACCAATGAAATATAAACAGCTTGTGTCAACATGGTTTACATAATCCACATTGCCAACACAGCGGCAGCCTCACGGATAAAATAATTTACCTTAAGCAAGGGCTTTGTTGTTTCTGCGGCAACACCCAAAGGCTCGGCCCCCAGCTCCCCTGCCATATACTTTGCCCGATAGAGGTGATACTCGCTGGATACAAGAGCCGTAGGCCCCGAAGGGTCACCGCCCTCATCCTTAATAATATCCAGAGAGAATTTAAGGTTTTCATATGTTGATGAGGATTTTGCCTCTAATATCAGCCTTTCCTTTTCAATTCCCTTCCCTTTAAGCCAATCAAACATACATTTTGCCTCGCTTATGTCCTCTCCCGCCCCCTGTCCACCGGACAAAACCGCCCTTGCCTCGGGATATGTTTCCAGATAATCTAAGGCGGCGTTTAGGCGGTTTAAAAGAGATAGGGACGGCTGTCTGCCGTTTACTCCCGCACCCAGAACGATGAGATAGGGCGCTTCCGGTTCCCTGTCGGTTTTTGCCCCTGCGATTATGGGGATTTCGATTGCAAAGAACAGGGCAAGGGCAAGGTAAACAGCCGCAGTAAGAGCAGTTTTTAGGCTTTGAGCCTGCTTTGGTCTTTTGCGGGAAAAAAGCTCTATCAACCTGTAAACTCCCACAAGCAAAGCGGCAGCCAAAAAAACAAGAGCCATGGTTATATAGCCGATAAGCCCAAAGGCAAAAAATCCAGACAGCAAAAGCAGTGCGCCCTCCAAAATTAAAAACCCTGTATTATTCATAGTTTTTTTCTTTTTCATCTTAAGCCCTCAATAAATTATGCCCCTTCGGAAAGCTCCTGCCATTTGTCATACATATCTTCAAGTTTTTCCTCTAAGGCAGCTTTTGTTTCATCAAGCTCCATAAGCTTTTGGTAGTCGGAGCCAAACTTTTCATACTCGCTGTCAAGGGCAGACATTTCCCCTTCCAGAGCTTCTATTTCCTTTTCTAGTCTTTGAATTTGCTTTTCCACATTGCCGCTTTTTTTACCTGTGTTTTCTTTTTTTACAGTTGATTTTTTTGTTTGTTTTTGTTTGTTTGCGGCTTCGATTTCCTCCTGTCTTTTCTGAAACTCAAGAAAATCCTCATAGCCCCCATGGAAATCCGTAATTGTACCGTTTTCCAAAAACCAGATGCGGCTGGCAAACTTCTCTATAAAATATCTGTCGTGGGAGACAAAAAGCATGGCCTGCTCAAAGCTGTCCACAGCCTCCTCTATCCACTCTCTGCTGCTTATGTCCAGATGGTTTGTTGGCTCGTCCAGTATCAGAAAGTTAATCTCATCCCGCATGAGCATACAAAGGCGAAGTCTGCTTTGCTCACCTCCGGAAAGGGCGGATACGGGCTTGAACACATCCTCCCCCGAAAACCTGAAACTACCCAGTCTATCCCTTGCCGATTGGGGTGTGCAGTTTTCAGAATACAGCATGGTGTCATAAAGGCTGCGCTCTGGCACGTCAAATTTAATTATCTGGGGCAGGTAGGCGGTTTTTACCGATGGCCCCCTGCGCAGCATACCGGAATCCGGCGGCATTTCCCCCATAATAAGCTTAATAAGAGTTGATTTGCCGCTGCCGTTTTCACCAATGAGGGCTATGCGCTCGCCCCCTTCTATGATAAGTTCCAAGTCCTTAAAAAGAGTTTTCTCCCCAAAGGATTTTGAAACCCCGTCTATAAGCAAAACCTCATCACCGGAAAACTCCCGCTGGGAAAACTTCATACGCATTTCCCTCTCCGCCCGAGGTCTGTCGGTTTTTTCAATTCTCGCCATACGAGAGCGGATGGCAAAGGACTTTTTCATAAGAGCTTCGTTGCCCGTTCCCCACTGATAAAGCCTTGTGGCCGCCTCGTCCAACCTTTTAAGCTCCTTTTGTTCTTTCTCGTATTTTTTAAGCTGTTCCTCGTATCTTCGGTTTTTTTCCTCAACGTAAAAGCTGTAATTTCCGCTGTAAAACTCGGCCTTGCCCTCTGTTATCTCGATTATGCGGTTCACCGTTCTGTCCAGAAAATAGCGGTCGTGGGAGATTGCAAGCACCGTCCCATGAAACCTCACAAGATACTGCTCAAGCCAGAGAGTAGCCTTCAAGTCAAGATGGTTTGTAGGCTCATCCAGAAGCAAAATATCCGTATCCTCAAGGATAAGCCTTGCAAGGTTAACCCTAGTTTTCTCCCCGCCGGAAAGCTTTGAAAAAAGCTGGCCTCGCATAAGCTCGGAAATCTCCAAACCGTTGGCCACACGATTCCTTTCCGCATCTGCCGTATAGCCACCAAGGCGTTCGTATTCCGCCGCCGCCTTGTCATATTCCCGCAAAATTGCATCGGAATTGTTTCCTGCCATCTGGGCGGAAAGCTCCTTCATTTTCTCCTCAAGGTCAAAAATCCTGCTGTGAGCTGTTTTTAAAACATCCTCCACAGTGTACCCATTTGGGTACACTGGTATCTGAGAAATAAGCCCTATCCGTTTTCCCTGAGCTATTACAAGCTGACCCTCGTCTTTGTGTATCTGCCCTGTCATTATGCGAAAAAGCGTTGTTTTTCCCGCACCGTTTTTGCCGAGGATGCCGACTCTTTCACCTTTTTCCACGTCAAAGCTCAGCCCGTTAAGTATATTTTTATCCTGTTCAAAGGCCTTAACAAGACCTTGAATCGATATATCTGTCATTTCATTCTCCGTTATATTTTTATCTTAAAAGCTTCTATTTTTGCCATTATATTATCCCAGCGCCGCCTGCAAAAGCCTTGAGGCCACAGGAGCCGCCGCCGAAAGCCCTCCCCCGCCGTTTTCAACCAGCACAACAAAGGCATAGGGGTTTTTATCGTCATCCAAAAAACCTGCAAACCAAGCGTGGGGGCTTTCTCCCCCCACCTCTGCCGTTCCGGTTTTGGCACAAATGCTCATATCGGGGAAAAGGGAATTTCCATAGGCATAGGAAACATTGTAGCTCATCATTTGTGAGACTTTCTCCGCAGTTTCGCTGCTCATAAGGCTGCTTTTTCCACTTTTGCCGTTTTTCAAAAGTGTCGGCTCTTTTGCCACTCCACCGTTTGCAATAGCCGAAACATACCTTAGCATGGAGATTGGCGAAACAAGGTCATTATACTGACCTATTCCAGACCAGCTTAAGTCTGATGTTCCCCTCTCGGCCTTGTCAAAGCGTCCTTTGGCAGTTTCTATTCCGTCTATGGACAGGCCATCTATAAAGCCATATTTTTCAGCGTATTCCGCCAAAACTTCACTTCCCAGTTCTTGAGAAAGCTCGGAAAAAGCAACGTTGCAGGAATTGGCAAGAGCCTGTTCAATAGTCTGCTCCCCATGGTGACCAGTACAGGTCACCGTATCTCCCCCAACATTTACGCTTCCCTCGCAATAAAACCTGCGCTCATTCAAATCGGGCATATTCTCTATGGCGGCGGCTAGGGTTACAAGCTTAAACACAGAGCCGGGGGCAAAGGTCGCACCCAAGGCACGGTTTAAGTAAACCCCCTCGTATTGAGGAAGGGATACATCAGGAGGGTTGTTGGGGTCATAGGAAGGGGAGGAAACCATACATAGTATCTCCCCTGTTTTATAGTTTGATAAAAGCACAGTGCCCCGCCTGCCCGCCAAGGCATCGTAGGCCACCGTGTTAAAATCCGCATCTATGGAAAGACGCAGGCTTGCACCCTCCTCCTTAAAGCTGGATACACCGTTTATAAAATCATAGCCGGCAAGCTTATAGTCAAAGGCAGACAAGGCTCCAGAGCCGAAGTTTCCAGCATAATCTCCCACAGCGTGAAGGCAGGCCCTTCTCACACTTTCATCCTCGGCATAGGAAAAGACACCCTCTCCGGCCTTTGCCAGAACCAGTCCATTCCTATCTTTTACAGTCCCAACATCTAAAATGCCCTCATTAAAAACGCTTTGATTTGCCCTTAGCATAACCCAGTCAGAGCCGTTTTCCCAAAGTCTTATAACCCAGATTGCCATTCCCACAACCAGAGAAAAGGCTATTATCAGGGCAAAAAAAGCCCGCTTTTTTATTTTTTTCATTTTAGGGGCCTCCTTTTTTCGCCTCGTCTATCAAAGAGGTTTCGCCTTGGTTGCTCCATGTAACTTTGGTCATCTTGTTTATCTTGACCATAGGGAAAAGCATCCGGAGAAAGCTGTTCATCATCCACAAAGTCTCCCTGCTGGGGTTCCTCATCATATAAGCGGGAAAACTCGTTGTAATCACGCATTTTGTCGGGGTCACGGTTTGTGAAGCTTGCGTTTTTTCGGGTGTCTGTGGCTTTTATAAAAGCAAGTAAGGCCCAGCAGGAAATAAGGCTGGAGCCGCCTGTTGAAACAAAGGGAAAGGTAACCCCCGTAAAGGGCAAAATATCCAGAGAGCCGAAAACGTTTAGCCCCAGCTGAACCATCATCATGGAAACCGAAGCGCAGCCTGCAATTACAAAAAAAGCCGAACGGGACTGGGAAGCGTTGCGCACTGTGAAAAGAGCAAGCACAATTATTGCCGCCACAGCACAAACAGCCACTATAAGCCCCAGTTCCTCACTTAAAACTCCAAAAACAAGGTCTGTGTCAGCGGCAATTATATTATGCAGCCAGCCCTTGCCCGCCCCAAGACCGAAAAGCCCCCCCGAGGCGGCGGCGGAAATGGCACGAACCTGCTGATAGCCCTTGCCGTAAATATCCTCCCAAACATGGCCCCAAGCAGAAAACCTCTGGGCTATATGGGGTTTAATGCTTAAGGCAAGAAAGCCCGCCAGCCCCGCTCCAGTTACAGCAAGAAACACTGTTCCTATGCTGCCGCTTCTCATAAAAGATATGACTAAGAAGGCGGCAAAAAAAATCAGTGCCGTTCCAAAGTCTCCCATTAAAGCCAGAGCGCCGACACATATGGCGGAGAAGGCAATATAAACTATGAGGTTTCGCCTTCTAAACAACCTGTCCATAGTGGCGGCTCCAGCATAGATGTAAATTATTTTTACAAACTCCGAGGGCTGAAAGGAAAAACCGCCAATGGAAAGCCAGTTTTTCGCCCCGAAATACTCCTGACCGAAAATAAGGTTTATGATTAAAAGGGCAATGGCGGCAAAGGCCGCAGGGTTTCGTGTGGCCTTAACTCTTTTAAGGTCACGCAGCCAAAAGCCCAGTATCACAAACAAAATAATAGCAGCCAAAAGCAGAAAAACCTGCTTTAAAAGGCTTTCAGGCACAGAGCTTGACGTTACGGATAGACCGAGGGAGCTTAAGAAAAACGCAATGGCCTCCACCTCAAGGCCCAGCCTTCCCAAGGCCCGCATAGCAATATAATACAGCCACATGGCGGCAAAAAGCGCTGTGAAAGACATGGCAATCACGCTTTTATGCTCCGGCTGGGCATTATACACTTGAGACAAGGCAAGGATAAACTGGCAAATGCTGACGTAAAAGAACATATTGAAGGGTGAGATTTCCCTGCCGGGGGCTGTACGGCGGTCTGCTATAATTCCCCGCTCCTCCTCTGTCAGATTGAAAAAGCGAAGGTCGCAATCACCAAGGTTTAAGCTATCTCCATCTTCCAGCGCTGCTCCCTTTTCACCAATGACAAGTCCGTTTACTCCTGAACCGTCGTTTAATCCAATGTCGTGGACTCCCCAGTTTCCAAACTCGTCCCGAATTAACACCACATGGTTTTTTGAAACGCTTATGTCCCGCACAACAACATCACAGGATTTAGCGCTCCCCACCGTACACTCCCAGTGGCGCAAAGGCACCCTTGAACCATCGGGCAGGTCAAGATAGCCCCAAACCTCCGGCTCATATTGCTCCCTTAGCATAGACCGCACACAGCGGCTTAAAACAGCAATTGCCGCAACAGGCAACATCAGTCGGGAGAAGTATATAAAATAAGTTAAAAAAGCGCCGATTGTCCCCGTAAACTCCGGTATGGTGAAAATAGAGGATAGGCTCTCAAAAAGACCTTCCAAATCACGGCACCTCCTGCCATGCGGCATATATTTTCATAAAACATAGGTCGGTTTTCTGTGTTAACAGCGAAGGTTTTACGCCATAAACAAATGAAAAAGCTTTAAATCCACAGCATAATATAGGCCCTTTATGAAACAGTGATTTTAAAATTGAACATATATTGCAATGACCGTCGGGCAAATGGGGCCCAACGGTCATTATAGCACATAGTTGAAAGTTTTTAAACGAATATCCTTATTTGAGTATAAGGCGGTTATAGCTTTTCTTTCCTCTTTTCAGCACAAGACCCTCGCCCTCTAAATCCTGCTTGGTAAAGACCTTGGAAATATCTTCAACCTTCTCTCCTGCTGCCTCAACTCCACCCTGCTGCACAGCACGTCTGGCCTCGGACTTGGAGGGGGTCAGCCCACTTTTAACAAGGAGGCTCAAGATGTCGATTCCTCCGTCTGTAAGGTCGCTTTCGGAAAGGTCTGTCGTGGGCATATTCGCAAGATTTCCCCCTGTTGAAAAGAGGGCTTTGGAGGTTTCTCTTGCCTTTTTCGCCTCGTCCTCATCATGAACAAGACAGGTCAGCTCATAGGCCAGAATTTCCTTGGCTTCATTGAGCCTTTCACCCTCCCACTTATCCATTTCGTCAATCTGCTCAACGGGCAGGAAGGTGAGCATACGCAGGCATTTGAGCACATCCCCATCCCCCACGTTCCTCCAGTATTGGTAGAATTCGTAGGGGGAGGTTTTGTTGGGGTCAAGCCAAACAGCGCCGGAAACAGTTTTACCCATCTTTTTGCCTTCGGAGTTGAGCAGCAAGGTTATGGTCATGGCATGAGCATCCTTGCCAAGCTTTTTGCGTATAAGCTCTGTGCCGCCGAGCATATTGCTCCACTGGTCATCACCGCCGAACTGAAGGTTGCAGCCATATTGCTGGTACAGAGCGTAAAAATCATAGCTTTGCATTATCATATAGTTAAATTCGAGGAAGGACAGACCCTTTTCCATCCGCTGCTTATAGCACTCGGCTCTAAGCATATTATTAACGGAAAAGCATGAGCCAACCTCCCGCAGAAACTCAACATAATTAAGCTTCATAAGCCAATCGGCGTTATTCACCATAAGGGCACGGCCTTCGGAAAAGTCAATAAACTTTTCCATCTGGCGCTTAAAGCACTCGCCATTATGCCTTATGGTTTCCTCTGTCATCATATTTCGCATATCTGTACGCCCCGAGGGGTCGCCAATCATGGTGGTTCCGCCGCCCAGAAGAACAATGGGCTTGTTGCCCGCCATTTGAAGGCGCTTCATAAGGCACAAGGCCATAAAGTGACCTACGTGTAGTGAGTCTGCTGTGGGGTCAAAGCCTATATAAAAGGTTGCCTTACCCTCATTTAAAAGCCTGCTTATTTCCTCTTCGTTTGTAACCTGAGCTATAAGACCACGGGCCTTAAGTTCTTCATAGATTTTCATTTTCATTTATCCTTTCCCCATTTTACATTGGGCGCTAAGCACCTTTGTACTCACCGGTCGTCCTCATAATTTAAATGTCTTTTAAAATCCTCTGCCGCTTTAAGCTGCTCCCCCGCAGAGATAAGGGTGTTTTCTGTTATATTATCTCCGCCATGAAGTCTGGCCAGCTCCCGCTTTCTTCCCTCACCATCAAGGGGGGTAACACTTGTATAGGTGCGCCCTTCCCTCTCTGACTTTTCGATGTGAAAATGGGTGTCTGCCATGGCGGCTATCTGGGGCAGATGGGTAACGCATAAAACCTGCTTGCGCCGTGACAGCTCGCACAGCTTTTCGCCTACTCTTTGGGCGGCAACTCCGGAGACACCTGTGTCAATTTCGTCAAAAACCAAGGTTTCGACAGAGTCGTTTTCCGAAAACACATTCTTCATCGCCAGCATAATACGGGAAAGCTCACCGCCGGAGGCAATCTTGCTTATAGGCCCCGGCTTTTCACCCTTGTTGGCGGACATGAGAAAACGCACAGTGTCGCCCCCTGTTTTGTCAAAGCCGTTTTCGCCATCTATCGGACTTATGTCAACCAAAAAGCTAACCGAAGGCATTGCCAACTCTTTTAGCTCTTCCTCAATTCGTTTTTGAAGCTCCTTTGCGGCACGGCTTCTTGCCTTTGTAAGCTCCTCCGCCGCTTTTTTTATGTTCTGCCGCTGCTGCTCAAGCTGACTTGTAAGCTTTGCTATTCTATCGTCGGAATACTCAAGCTCGGAAAGCTGTTCTTTTGCATCCTCAAGCTTTTCCAAAAGCTCCGCCTCCTCGGCTCCATAGCGCTTAAAAAGCCTTTGCAGCTTTGAAAGCCTTAATTCCAGCCTGTCATGTTCCTGCGGTGAAAAATCAATTCCCCCAAGAAAGTCCCTAAGGGTTTCGGCGGCATCCTTCAAGGTGAAGCTTGCATCCTTTAAGGCCGATTCCACCTCGGCAAGCTCTGGGCTGTATCTTGCCGCCCGAGAAACCTCCTCTGCCGCAAAGTCCGTCAACACAGCGGCGCTTTCATCCGCCCCGTATAGAGAATCGTAGGCGGAGTTTAAAGCTTCTCTTAACTTTTCGGAGTTTCGCATAAGCTCGCTTCGAGAGGAAAGCTCTGCTTCTTCACCGATGCGAAGCTCTGCCTCCTCAATATCCTCCACAAGCTCTTTCAGCTTTTCCACAAGGCGGTTTTTCTCCTCCTCGTCCATGGAAAGCTTTTTTATTTCCTTTTGAATAGAGCGAAACTTTTCATATTCCTGCCTATAAGAATTCAAAAGTTTCCCATAAGAGCCAAAACCATCAAGATAGGACAGATGCTTTGTTTCATCCATAAGCTGCCGTCCGTCATTTTGCCCATGTATATCCAAAAGCAAGGCAGAAAGCTCACGAAGCTGAGAGGCGCTTACAGGAGAACCGCAAACCCTGCATGAGGATTTTCCGTCTCCTGTGACCCTGCGCTGTAAAATAAGCTCGTCCTCCCGCAAAAGGTCGTTTTCTTCAAGCCAAAGGTCAGCCCGAGACGAGGAAAAAACAGCGCTTGCCATGGCCTTTTCCGCTCCTGTGCGCACAAGCTCACGGCTTGCTCGGGCGCCCAGAACAGCCTGCAAAGCGTCTATAACTATGGACTTTCCCGCTCCCGTTTCGCCCGTCAAAACATTAAGTCCGGGGGCAAAGCTTATATCTGCCCGTTCGATTACGGCAATATTTTCTATGTGAAGGTCTAAAAGCACAAGCTCATCTCCCTTATTAAGCACAAAAAAGGCCGCCGCTTTTTTAGCCTCTTTCTGTGCGGTTTATCTATGGTTATAACAGCGATTCGATTTCTTTTTCAAAGTTCTCAGCGTAATGAATATCTTTCATGGCGAGAAAGGCAGTGTCATCCCCTGCCAGTGTGCCCACAAGCCCGTCTATCTCCATGCCGTCTAAGGCGGCACAGGCAGCAGACGCAAGCCCCGGCATGGTTTTTATAACAATTATATTTTGGGCGCAGGCATAGGATGTAACACTTTCACGAAAGATTTTTTTAAGCCGCAGGTCAAAGTCTGTAAACTCGTCCCGTCCGGCGGCCACATATCGGTATTTTCCTGTGGTGCTAAGCTCCTTTACAAGGCGAAGCTCCTTTATGTCTCTGGAGAGTGTTGCCTGTGTGCTTTTCACTCCATGCTCGGCCAAAAGCTCTATAAGCTGGTTTTGCGTCTCCACATCCTTTGACCCGATTATTTCAAGAATTTTATTCTGCCTTGAAGTTTTCATTCCCTCTCTCCTAACTTTTCAAAAGCAATGTCATAAAAGCTTTTATCTGAAACCTTCGCCATAACGGTTGTGTAATCAGAGCGTTTTATCCTAAGCTCATCTCCGTCATAGAAGGGTATAAGCTCCCCCCCGTCCACCGAAAGCCAAATCTTTTTCCCCTTGTTCCCATAACTTATCACCTTAACATTCCTGTCCGGCGCAAGCACAAAGGGTCTTGCTGTTATAAGATGGGCACAAATCGGTGTAAGCAGGATATTGGCCGCCGTAGGCTCAACCATTGAGCCGCCTGCGGAAAGGGAATAGGCTGTGGAGCCTGTGGGTGTGGCAATTATTATCCCATCTCCGGCATACTCGGTTATTTTCGAGCCATCGCCATAGGCTCTCATTTTTAAAGTTGTGGCGGTTCCGCATAGTATGGCCTCGTTTAAGGCAGTGTCGCTGTAAATAAGTTTTCCATCTCTTATAAGCTCCACATCAATCATCATACGCTCTATGCAGGAATACTCACCCATGGCAGCCTTTAAAAGCAAAGCTTCCTGCTCTGGCTCAAGCTCTGCCATAAAGCCCTTGTGTCCAAGGTTTATTCCAAGCATGGGAACAGGGCGCTTCATAATGGCACGGGCGGCTTTTAAAATGGTTCCGTCACCGCCAAGGCATATAAGAAGTCCTGCCCCATAAACCGCCTTTTCAAGTGGAATTGTTTCAAAACTGCTGAAAAGCTCCTCTTGATTTTTGTTTGTGTACACAGGGCATATAATAACCTTCAGCCCTGCATTTTTAAGAAGGCAGGCGGTTTTCATGGTAAAGGAAAGTCCCTCGTCCCGCTCTGGATTTGGGCATAAAACTATATGTGGTTTTTCATTAGGCACAAAACCCCTCCTACTTAAAAAGGCTTACAGACTGCCGCCAAGTTCATTTTTTGAAGCCTCGACCACCTGCTCAATGTTAATTTCAGGCCCTATAAAGCTGCCTTTTCGCAAGTGTGCTAAATACTCAATATTTCCCTCGGGGCCTTTTATAGGAGAGAAGGAAAGCCCCAAAACCGTATATCCAAACTTTGGCGCATAGTCCATAAAAGCTGACAGCACCTCTAAATGCACAGCAAAATCCCGCACAACGCCCTTTTTGCCAACCCTTTCCTTTCCTGCTTCAAACTGGGGCTTTATAAGGCAGATAAGGTTTCCCTCATCTGTTAAAAGCTCCCTTACCACAGGTAAAACAAGCTTTAAGGAAATAAAGGACAAATCCATAACTGCAAGCTGGGGTGCTTCGTCCAGCATATCAGGACTTACATGGCGGATGTTCGTTCTTTCCATGGAGATTACCCTGCTGTCGGTTCTAAGGCTCCAAGCAAGCTGACCATAGCCCACATCAACAGCATAAACCTTTGCCGCTCCGTTTTTTAAAAGCACATCTGTAAAGCCGCCGGTGGAGGCGCCGCAGTCTATGCAAATAAGACCTTCGGGCTTAAAGTTAAACTCTTTAAGAGCCTTTTCAAGCTTAAGCCCCCCACGGCTTACATAGGGCAGGGCCTTTCCCCGCAGCTCTATTAAAGCATCCTCGGAAACGGCCGCTCCGGGCTTGTCTGCCTTTTGACCGTTAACATACACAAGCCCCGCCATAACGGAGGTTTTTGCCCGCTCACGGCTTTCCGTCAGCCCCCTGTCGTAAACAAGCTGGTCAAGCCTCGTCTTCTTCATTTTCCTCCTCCGCTGTTTCCTCGGCTTCTTCCATCGTTTCCACCAAAAGCTCTATTGCCGAGAAAGCAATTCCTTCACCGTCTAAGCCATATAAACTTAAAAGCTCCTCCGGCTCCCCTTGACGGACTATGCCGTTTCCAAGGTCGAGAGTTCTCGAGCCTTTAAGGCAAAGTCCCTGTCTTGCGCAAATTTCCAAAAGCCTTGAACCTATGCTGCCATGGGCGCAAACATCCTCGGCACAAAGCAGCCGCCCCGTTTTGGTAAGGGACTCAATAATCTTGTCTTTATCTATGGGGTTTATCATATTAAGCTTTATTATTTCTACCGAAATATCCCCCTGTGACAAAATTTCCCCAGCCTCTATAACCTTATTTATCATAGTGCCATAGGCCACAAGGGTAATGTCCTCGCCCTCCTGTAAAATAACAGTGGCAGAATCGCAGTTTTCCGAGGAATATTCCCCTTCACAGCCACGGGGATAGCGCAAGGCCACAGGGCCGTCAATTTTATACAAGGCAAGGTTAAGCATTTCCCCAAGCTCTTTATAGCTGGCGGGGCACATAACAGCCATGCGGGGAACGCAGGACAAATAGGAAACGTCAAAAACTCCCTGATGAGTTTCCCCGTCTCTGCCGACTATTCCCGCCCTGTCCACCGCTAAAACCACGTGCAGACCGGAAAGGGCAATATCGTGAATGAGCATATCGAAGCTTCTTTGTAGAAATGTTGAATAAACGGCAAAAACCGGCTTTAGTCCCTGCTTTGCAAGACCTGCCGCCATGGCGGCGGCGTGGCCCTCGGCTATGCCAACATCAAAAAACCTATCCGGATACTTTTCGGCAAAGGTTGAAAGTCCCGTTCCGGCGCACATGGCAGCGCTTATGGAAACGATGCTCTCGTCTTTTTCCGCAAGCTCTGTAAGGCAGTCCCCAAAGGCGGCGGAAAAGTCCTTATGGCAGGCTTCGCCAAGGCCATTTTCCCTGTCAAAGGTGCCAACTCCATGGTATGCCTCGGGATTTTTCTCGGCAAGCTCATAGCCTCTGCCCTTTTGGGTAACCACATGAACCAAAACAGGCTCTTTCAGCTCCTTTGCCCAGCGCAAAACAGCCTCAAGCTGAATAAGGTCATGGCCGTCCACAGGCCCTAAATAATG
The DNA here is from genome assembly GCA_012728025.1 of Clostridiales bacterium. GTDB lineage: Bacteria > Bacillota > Clostridia > Oscillospirales > Oscillospiraceae > UBA2658. The sequence continues at coordinate 1,008 of JAAYFX010000079.1, read as the reverse complement.
AAAGCCCAAATCGCTAAACATTGTTACGGGGATTAAAATTCGTTTAAACCATTCTTTTATGCGATGGTTAAAGCGGTAAAGGGCGGGAAAATGAGAAAACAGCCTGCGATAGCGGCGCTTAAACTCAAAATAACGAGGTTTTACCCTTTGCTGTGATAAGAGTCTTGATATACCTCCGACATTGGAATCTATGGACATACCATTGTCGTTTAAAATTACAATAATAGGCTCTCCGGAGCTTCCGGCATTGCAAAGCCCCTCATAGGCAAGGCCTCCGGCTAAGGCTCCGTCGCCTATAAGGGCCAAAACGCTGTAAGGCTCGTCTTTAAGTGTGCGAGCCTTTGCCATGCCGAGAGCCACAGAAACAGAGCTTGAAGCATGGCCTGCAACAGCCGCATCATGAATACTTTCCTCAGGCTTAGGAAAGCCCGAAAGCCCATCAAGGCATCTTAGTGTGGAAAACTGCTCTTTTCTTCCTGTTAGGATTTTGTGGACATAGCATTGGTGCCCAACGTCAAAAACCAAGCGGTCAACAGCGGTGTCGAAAACCCGATGTATAGCAAGGGTGGTTTCAACAAGGCCAAGGTTCGAGGCAAGATGTCCGCCGGTTTTTGCAACATTTTCAAGCAAAAACTCTCTTATTTCAATGGAAAGCTCCTTAAGCCTAGGAGCTTCCAGCTTTTTTATATCTTCAGGTGAAGCAATTGTGTCAAGAATGTTCAAAGTGTTTTCCTCTTATAAAAAGGCCCGCCTTCACGAATTTTCCCCAAATCGGCAAGACTTTAATCGCCGCCGCTCTTACAAAAACCAGCGCTGCCTTATATTTTATGACATGGGATTATGATAACAAAAACCGTCCGCATTTACAAGGGGAAGCAGACGGTTTCCTTAAGTTTATTCATTATTATATGAATATTATATCTTTTGTTTTCATCAGCTTCTTCTGTCACATAAACTGTCGGCAAGGTCGCAAAGCTCAGAGCTTTCAGGAAAGGCTTCCCTTACAAT
>JAAYFX010000078.1 GCA_012728025.1 Clostridiales bacterium | reverse complement strand
GGTGACCTTGGCTGGCGTGACATTGTAAACCCCAAAAAGTAAAAAACTCCTAAAGAGGAATTTTAAACGCTCTCGTCCCAATTCGGGAGGGAGCGTTGTTTTTTTAAACGTCCAATCTTTTTGTGCCTTGGGCAAGGTTTTATAAAAAACTGCCTTGGGCAATTCTTCTAAAAACAACCTCCGAAAGGATGAACGCATATGGAAAAAGTAAAGCCGCGCACCTTGTCGGGCTTTATGGAGCTATCCCCAGATAAGCAGGCAAAGATGGAGCGCTTTCAGGAAATTTTGCGAAACACATATTCCCTATACGGTTTCACAGCCTTGGATACTCCGATAATCGAAGCCTCCGAGGTTTTGCTTGCCAAGGCCGGAGGAGAAACTGAAAACCAGATATACCGCTTCACAAAGGGCGACACAGACCTTGCCCTGCGCTTTGACCTTACAGTCCCCCTTGCAAAATATGTGGCCGCAAACTACGGCAATCTTGCCTTTCCCTTCAGGCGCTATCAAATAGGCAAGGTTTATAGGGGCGAGAGGGCCCAAAGGGGGCGCTTCCGTGAGTTTTATCAGGCGGATATAGACATCATAGGGGACGGCTCTCTGGGCATTTTAAACGAGGCGGAAATCCCCGCCGTTATCTACCGCACCTTTAGCTCTTTGGGGCTTTCACGCTTTAAAATAAGGGTCAATAACCGCAAGGTTTTAAACGGCTTTTTCGCCATCTTGGGCCTTGATGATAAGGCTTCTGAGATTATGCACATTATAGACAAGCTGGATAAAATAGGCTTTGATAAATGCCGCAGCCTTCTTACAGATGGGGGAATTTCAGAGAAGGATGTTTCTGAAATCATGAGCTTTATCTCCATTTCCGGTACAGTTTCCGAAAAGCTCTCTGCCCTTTCAAAATACTCCGGCAAAAACGATGTTTTTGATACGGGCTACTCTGAGCTTGCCTCCATCGCCCGCTATCTGCCGGAATTTGGCGTACCTAAAGAAAACTTCGAGCTTGACCTTACCATTGCCAGAGGACTTGATTATTACACTGGGACGGTTTATGAAACCACCCTTACAGACCATCCGGAAATCGGCTCTGTCTGTTCCGGCGGCAGGTATGACGACCTTGCCTGTTACTACACCGACAAAAAGCTCCCCGGTGTGGGCATTTCCATAGGACTTACCCGTCTGTTTTATGTTTTGGACGAGCAGGGACTTTTATCTGACGAGATTATAACAGCTCCCTGCGATGCTCTTATAATTCCCATGACGGAAAACCTCTCCGAGGCTGTTAAAACCGCCACACTTTTCAGAAGCTTCGGCATACGCTGTCAGCTTTACGGAGAGGAGAAAAAGTTTAAAGCAAAGATGAGCTATGCCGACAAAATCGGCGCTCCCTTTACGGTTTTCATCGGAGAGGAAGAAATCGCTCTGGGGCAGGTTAAAATTAAAGATATGCTCACAGGTGAGCAAAGCCTACTGTCGGCACAGGATGCCGCCACGTTGATAAACGAAAATCTTAAAAGTCGGCGGGGCGCAAGCCTTATAAAAGAGGGCTAAAATTAAGCCTTGGGCGTTATAATACATTACATTTAAGAAGAAAAAGGCAGGTATAAAAATATGCTTCAATCCCGTAGCCACAACTGTGGCGAGCTTACCATAAAAAACATAGGTGAATCCGTTAAAATAGTCGGCTGGATGGAAAATATCCGTGAGGTCAGCGCAAATTTGGCCTTCCTAGTCCTTCGTGACTTTTACGGTGTGACTCAGGCCGTTATCGAAACCGAGGATTTAATCGCACAGGTAAAGGCTCTTAATAAGGAGTCCACCATTTCCATTGAGGGCAAGGTGCGGGAAAGAGCCAGCAAAAACCCCAAGCTGCCCACAGGGGATATTGAAGTAGTCCCCGAGAAAATCGAGGTTTTGGGCCGCTGCATCCATAACGAGCTGCCCTTCCAGATAAGCCACAGCCGTGAGGCAGACGAGGCGGCAAGGCTTAAATACCGCTATCTCGACCTTAGAAACCCTTTGGTAAAGGAAAATATC
>JAAYFX010000077.1 GCA_012728025.1 Clostridiales bacterium | reverse complement strand
TAAAACAGCACGTATCCAAGGGATTTTGCCGTAATGGTCAGGGTTTTTTTCTGGGTTACGCATATGAATACCAAACATTGAAAACTTCTCCTTAAGTCTTAGAGCAATTATATTAGCATATCACAAAAAGGCTGAAGGCTCAAGCTTTAAGTACAAAAGCTATGAATCGAAACTCCTTGGATTATCATAACCTTACCCATATCAACACTTCTGATGTTAGCTACATTAAAGAAGATATTGCCTGATTTTTAGATTTTGCAAGCTCTACATAAAAGAATACAAACCAGAGCTGATGCTTTTACACACCAGCTCTGGTTTAACTTAAATCTTACTCTTTATAATTGCAGAAATTGATTTTATTTAAAATCATCCTCGCCCATTAAGCCCCTTGCAATGGCCTGCTCTTTCAACTGCTCACGGAAATCCGGATGGGAGATTTTAAGCAGGGCGTTTATGCGGTCTTTGTTGGACTTTAAATATACGTCAGCTACACCGTATTCTGTGACTATATACTGGGGCAGATAGCGGGGGGTGGTGACGATTGAGCCTTCCGGAAGGGCCGAGACAATGTTGGAATGGGTGACTCCGCTTTTGTCTGTATAGGTGCTGCGCAGGCAAAGGAAGCTGCGTCCGTTTTTGGCCTTTGGCGCCCCTGCTGTAAAGGCGTATGAGCCTCCAACACCGCTATATTGCCTTAAGCCCTGAGCTTCCGAGCAGGCTTGACCTGTAAGGTCAATCATGAAAGTTGCGTTTATTGCAACCAGATTATCTACCTTTGCAACTGCACTAGGGGTAATCACATCAAAAACATCCAGCAGGGTGACCACGTCGCTGCGCTCGCCAAGCCAAATATAAAGCTCTTTTGAGCCGAAAGCGCCTGCCATTCTTATGTCTTTAACAACTCCCGCCTCAACAAGGTCTATCATGGCATCTGTACCGATTTCGGTGAAGATACGCAAATCTTTCTTTGTGATTAAATCTTTGGCAATTTGGTTCCCAAGTCCGCCCATGCCGATTTGGACAGTATCGCCATCGGAGATATAAGGCATAATATGCCCAGCTATCTGCTTGTCAAACTCAGTAGGCTCCGTAACCGGCAGAGAGGGAATGTCGTGGTGGTCTTCAACTATGTAGTCAAACATTGTTACGGGATATTTTGTTACACTATCGGATCCGTGGGCCTTGGGCTGATGTTTATTAACAACAGCAATTTTTTTCTCTATGCCGCCGCTGCGAAGAATGTTCGGCGTGAAGTTTGTTCCAAGAATTCCGCAGTTAAAGTTTCCGTCTTCATCAGGGGGGCAAACCTCAACAGCAACAACGTTTGCCTTATAAACGTCTGTAACAGCCGCCACCATGTCACCATAGGGTGCGGAATGAAAGTCGATTGATTTTCCTTGGTCGGCCATGCGCTCTAAGACGTTTGCGAACATTGAGATAACATGGAAGGACTTTTTATAGCTTGGGTCCATAAGCACTTTGTTGGGGTTAAGGTACATATTTGCCATTAAAGTAATATCTTTAATTTCATCTACACGGTCGCCCAACTTATCCATAAACGCATCAGGAACACAAAGTGTACTTCCCATCCAGATAGTATCGCCTGTGTTTATTGCTTTTGCCGCCTGCTCCATTGTAACCAGATGGTCATTGTAATGCTTTTTCCAATCAGCCATACCAATTCTCCTTTTTCGCATAAGTTGCTTTCTTCTTGACACAAATGTTGCAAAAACATATAATATTAGTGATACTATTTAGTTTTTTGCTTTAAATTCATTTTATATGTATAAGCAAGCTAAGTAAAATACCTGTTGCTTATAAGCTGATACCTGACACAGGTATTGATTCATACCTCACAGGTATCGTTTTTCTCTATGGATGATTCGGGGAGGAAGTATGGAACTCAGAGATTTACGTTATTTTTGTCTTACTGCCGAGCTTGAGCACGTTACAAGGGCGGCAGAGAGGCTGAGCATTGCCCAGCCCTACCTTACAAGAGTAATACAACAGATTGAGGATGAAGTTGGAGGAAAACTTTTTGATAAGCAGGGACGGCGCTTAAGGCTTAATTCACATGGCGAGGTGTTTTACAGGTCTGCAAAAAAGGTGCTTGCCGATATGGAACTTTTATATGATGAGATGAACTATCTTTTTGAGCGCAAAGAGCGCACCATCACACTCCTTGCAAACACCGAATCATTCTCCACACATATGATTCATGCCTTTAATAAAACTAACCCAGATTATTTCCTATCAATCCTTCAGGTGAGGTTTGATGAAATGGAAGCGGCTCTTATAAACGGAGAAGCTGATTTTGTGTTAAGCTGTCCGCCTCTTGTTACCTTGGGCATATCGGATTTTATTGAAACGATAGACATTTTTTCCGTTATCGGCTGCCTGCTTTTTCCCCCAGGGCATAGGCTTTTGGAGAAAGATGCCGTTAGCATCGATGATATACGGAACGAAAAAATTATCACCATGCCAAAAGGCAGCGCAATGCGCAACAGGATTCAGCCAGTCTTTGCAGAAAATAACTACTATCCGGAAATCGTGTTTGAGTCCGACAACCTAAATGTAATAACTCAGGCTGTAAAAAATGGTGTTGGCCTTGCCTTTGTTACCGAGGTTATAATGACGGAATATCCGGAGCTTTGGCCTTATGTAAAAAGGGTTGATGTCCCTGATGTTGTGGGGCACTATGGCCTAAGCTATAATAAACACCTTATAAGCAGTGGAAAAGCCCAGCATTTCAAAAACTTTATAATTGATTTTTTTGATGAGTTGACTGAAAAGACCATTAAAAATAGACCGAGTTTTTTAGAGTAGGAATAAAAACATAAAATTTAAATTCATGATGGCATTGCTGATGCTTGAAATTTCTTGATTTTTCTTTTAAAGATAAAAATCGGAGTTTGGAAATTATGAGGAGGACTATGATGGAAAACCAAAAAACATCTCTGGAAGGCGGGAAGCTGGCCTTAATTATCCTGTTGGCCGCAGCCAATTTAATAATGTTGGCGTTTGGCATAATCACAATTCCCCGAAACCTTCGGAAAGGGGCGGAAAGGGAAGCCGTAACACCGAGGCCGGAGCAGGTTTTGCCCCTTAACGAGCCTGAACTCTGGTTTGAGGATGACCTTTTTTTATCTGAGGCTGAGGATAAAATTCAAGCGCCGGAAGGAGCAAGTGTTGGTATGTCCACAAATGAGCGCCCCGACTTGGGTGATTTTTTGTGGTATCTGGACGGAGTGCTTTATAATGGGGTTCCCGAAGGTGCTGTAACCATGGATAATTTAAATTCCCTTATGGGAGGCTGGAAAGCTCTTATCTACTATGACCCCTATTATGAATATGATTCAAGTGCCTATGACTTTTTGAATATCAGCATTGACGGCACAGCGGATAGGCTTAGCCTGACTTTAGACTGGTATCTTATCTTTTGGTCATGGGAGAGCGAAAGCTTTGACCTGACAGATATGGAAGATAGTGTATTTATCGGCAAATGGGAAAACGGCGGCCTTTGGGCCTCGGGGCCGGGGACTATTTACCTTGATTATTTTTATTCCCTTGGCGATAAACAGTATGCCATTGGCACTATGGATACACCCGACGGAATACCGGCAGTTGTTGCGCTGGTTCGGCCATAAGGAGGTAAGGATATGGCAAAGTTTTGTACGAATTGCGGTAAACAGCTTAATCCAGACTCCCGCTTTTGCACCAAATGCGGCACCCCTATTGGCTCTGAGTCTGCCCCACAGCAACAAAGCTACACAGGCTCTTACACTCCGCCGACACAGCAGGGCTATGTTGCCCAGAATATCCCTCCGGTAAAATCAGGGGGCAGCGGCAGCGGGGCCACCGTCCTTTGTATTGTGCTGGCGGCAATACTTTTTCTGCAAGTTGTTATTGTGGCATTGTTCGGCTGGCCGGGCTTTTTGGCAGGCGGCAAAACCGGCAGGAGAGATAGTTTTACCATGGAGCCAAATCAAACACTAATGGAAACCAAAACTTGCCCAAGGCTGGACTTTGGTACCTATAAGGCTATGGCTGATAACTGCTTCTAAAAGCTTCTATAATAGATAAAAGGCTCAAAAAAAGTCAAAGTTCTTAGGCAAAAAGCCTCAATGGCTTCTTGACATTTTTTGAAATAAAGATATAATAAACTGAATAAATACTAATTGCTTAGTATTTATTCTAATACTTGATGTTAGGAGACAAAAGTGTGTCAGAAGAATCATACAACGCCTATGTAAGCGCTCAAAAACAATTTGATGACGTTGCGGATTTAATTGATTTAAATCAATCGGTGCGTGAACTGCTGCGCCAGCCAAGTCAGGAGATTCATTTTACAATTCCCGTAAAAATGGATGATGGAAGCTCGAAGGTATTTAAAGCATATAGAATTAAGCATAACGACGCACGGGGTCCGGCAAAGGGTGGAATTCGGTTTCATCCTCAGGAAACAGCTGACACAATCAGGGCACTATCAATGTGGATGACTTGGAAGTGTGCGGTTGTAGATATTCCTTTGGGCGGCGGAAAAGGCGGTATTATTTGTGACCCTCGTAACTTATCAAGTGGTGAGCAAGAGCGTTTATGCCGTGGATATGTAAGGCAGACTGCAAAGCTTATAGGACCTGTAATAGATGTACCTGCTCCGGATGTTATGACAAACGCCCAGCATATGCTCTGGATGCTGGATGAATACGAAGCCATCCACGGCGGACACTTCCCCGGTGTCATCACCGGAAAGCCTGTGGGAATGGGCGGTTCTCTGGGGCGCAAAGAAGCTACCGGATACGGAGTTATTTATACCTTAAGAGAGGCTTTGAAAGCCTTAAATATCGACATTGCCAAAACAAGCGCCAGCATTCAGGGCTTTGGCAATGTGGCCGAGCATGCTGCCCGTTTATACACGAGCATGGGCGGAAAGGTTATAGCAATTTCCTCTTGGGATAACAACGACAAAAAACCATACACCTTCCGCAAATCAAGCGGTCTTGATATTGAGCAGATGGCAGCTATAAAGGATGCCTTCGGAACAATTGATAAGGCAAAGGCTAAAGAACTCGGCTGCGAACTGCTGGACGGTGAGGCTTGGTCTGCTCAAGATGTTGACATTCTTTTACCCTGCGCCCTTGAAAACCAAATTACGCCCTCTTGTTTTGCGGGTATCAGCGAGCAGGTAAAGGTCATTTGCGAGGGTGCCAACGGGCCAACAACACCGGACTGTGACCCCCTGATAAAAAAGAAGAATATATATCTAATTCCTGACTTTTTATGCAATGCCGGCGGGGTTACCTGCAGCTATTTTGAGCAGGTGCAGTGTAACATGAACTACTTCTGGTCAAAGGAAGAAGTTCTGGAAAAGCTTGATTATAAAATGACATCAGCCTTCCATGCAGTTCATAACTTAGCTCAGGAAAAGGGCCTGTATATGCGTGATGCCGCATATGTAATTGCCATCAACCGTGTTGCTGAAGCAGTTAAGCTTCGTGGCTGGGTATAATAAAAAATAATTTTAGACTATATCTTAAACAAGATATAGTCTAAAATTTTTATATGGATTTTTAAAAAACAAGCTTTTAAATTTGGCCCTTTGATTTGTGAAAATTGCAAACCACTTCAAAAGCTTTATATTTTAGTAGTTTTCTTTTCTCACCTCAAAGTAGCTTTTGCTAAAGCCGCAGACAGGGCAATACTCCGGCGCCTTGCTGCCAACCACAATATGACCGCAGACACGGCATTCCCACATAGTCTGGCCGCTTTTTTCAAAGACCTGATTCATCTCTACGTTTTTGAGCAGCTTCCGATAGCGCTCCTCGTGAGATTTTTCGATGTCGCCCACACGACGGAAGCGAGCCGCAAGCTCCGGAAAGCCCTCCTCATCAGCATCCTTTGCCATGCGCTCATACATATCCGTCCATTCATAGTTTTCACCTTCGGCAGCGGCCAGCAGGTTTTTCGCCGTATCTCCAAGCTGACCCAGCTCCTGAAACCAGATGCGGGCGTGTTCCTGCTCATTTCTGGCAGTGCTCAAAAAAATCTCCGCCAGATGCTCATAGCCCTCAGACTGGGCGACTTGGGCAAAATAGGTGTATTTGTTGCGGGCAAGGCTTTCTCCTACAAAGGCCTCTTGCAGGTTCTTCTCGGTCTTTGTTCCGGCATAGGGATTTCCGCCATCCGGAGCACTTACTTCCACAAACTTGGAAACGGGTGCCTTACATATTGGACAAAGGAAATCATCAGCCAGACTTTCACCTTCATGGATATAGCCGCAAATGGAGCATTTCCATTTTCTCAAGACCTTCTGCTCATTTTTTTCTTCACCGTCATTTTGAGGCAGCAGGCTCAAAAGCTTTTCGGCAACGGCCTTGGGAAAGTCATCAGAAGGAGGATTGTCAACAAGCTTTTTAAAAAAACCCCTTGAATTTCCGCTCTGGGGAAGCATATAGCCGGCTTCACGAATAATATCCTCCGCCTGAATACGGCAGGACTTTTCAATGGCCGCCGCCAGTGCTCCCGACAGGGCCGCCGCCATGCCCTCCTGCTCAGATTTTGAGCGCAGCATATTGTTCATAGCCGCTGTCACAGAAGGCGAATGGTCCTGCTGAGGGGGCAACTTCTTCGGCATCATGGAAATTGCGCCGGAGGGACAGGCGGCAGCGCATTTACCACAGCCTATGCATTTATCAACATCAATGATGCTGTTTTCTGTGTCGGTAGCGCCTGTGGGACAGACATATAGACATAGACAATCCTTTGTACAAAGGCGAATATTTCTAACAGCAAAAACTTCAGACATTATTCGACCCTCCCTTCAACTTTTTCAAATTTCCAGCTTGGCACCTTGCAAACAGGGCAAAGCTCGGGAGGCTCGTTTCCTATGTAGATAAATCCGCAGATGGTACAGACCCATACGCCGCTGTTTTCCAGCATGGCTTCCCCCTCTTTTTGCCATCGCTCCAAGAGAGATTTTTGTATGCGGCTTACCTTTTCGCTCCAAGTCAGGGCACGTAGGGCGCCTCTGTCACGGGGGGCGGCTTCGGCGGCGGCGTGGGCGGCGGGAAAGCCACTTTCCAAATCTTTATTAATAAGGTTTAGCAGCTTTGCCATATCAGGCGCTTCTGCCGGTGGAGAAGCTACCTTAAAATATGCCGCAAGCTCTGTAAAGAGGGCGGCTTCCTCTTCCTTATACTGCTTTTCACAGCCTCGGGCAAGGTTTGAGCATAGGGCGCTCATCTCCAGAGGGGACAGCTCCTTAAGTTCGGCGGGCACCTCCATAACCGCTACGGCTTTTGGAGCGGGCTTTGCTTCGTCGGCTGCCCGAAACTCGGACTTGGAAGCGCCGCAGAGGGGACAGGTCCAGTCAGCGGGCAGGTCCTCCCATTTGGTTCCCGCCGCTATGCCCGAGTTTGGGATGCCCTTGGCCTCATCATAGACAAAGCCGCAGACGTTGCAAACAAATTGTTTCATAGGTTCCCTCCTTTTATATTTATAGTTTTAATATATACCCTTAAGACAAAGCCGCTCAATGATTTTGTCACACAAGGGTAAAAGGTTTTTCCATCCGGACAGGGCGGCTGGACTTTCACCATGAACTTTGTGGGTTGCCCTTTTAGCTTTTTGCCATGACCGCCCTGCTCATCTATTTATAATACCTGCTTTGCAAGCTGCTCAGCAATTGTGTCAAACCAGTTTCCATCAAACAGCTCTATCATACCAGCATCACAGGCGGCCGAGATTTTTGGGTCAATGGGCAGCTTTGCCATCACTTTCAAGCCTTGCTTTTCGGCAATTTCGTCAATATGGCTTTCTCCAAAAACCTTATAGTCTTTGCCATTATCAGGACATTTAAAGTAGGACATATTTTCTACAAGCCCCAGTACGGGAATTTTCATAATCTCCGCCATTTTAAGGGCCTTTTGAACAATCATGGAGACAAGTTCCTGAGGGGAGGTCACGATTATAAGGCCATCTAGGGGGATGGACTGAAAAACCGTCAGGGGCACATCGCCTGTTCCGGGGGGCATATCTATAAAAAGAAAGTCCAAATCGCCCCAGATAACATCCGTCCAAAACTGGCTCACCACATTCCCCAGAATAGGCCCTCGCCAGATAACAGGGTCGGTATCGTTTTCCAAAAGCAGATTGACAGACATAATCTCAATGCCGGTTTTACTCCGCTTGGGATACATTCCAAGTTCGCTGCCCTCTGCTTTCCCCTGAATGCCAAAGGCCTTGGGGATTGAAGGGCCTGTTATATCCGCATCCAGCACACCCACCTTATACCCTAGTCGTTGCATAGTAACTGCCAGCATGGCGCTGACCGAGGATTTTCCCACGCCGCCCTTTCCGCTGACAATGCCTATTACTTTTTTTATATGGCTAAGCTCATGGGGGGGCAATTGAAAATCATCCATTTGCTCCTTGCGGTCGGCACAGTCCTCGCCGCAGCTTTCGCAGTTATTATCACAGTTTTCGCTCATATTGTTCACCTCTTTATAGATTTACGGCCAATCGGCTTCCCGCCGAGAGATATGAGATTTTATTTCCCATAATAGATTTTAAATGCAGATAAGCCTCTTGTCCTGTGCAGTGACAACAGTAATACAGTGAGCCGGTTTCCAGAAGCTCTCTTGCTATGGCGTCAAGGGCCTCGGGGTCTTCACTTTTTCCAGAGCCACGGCTGTGAAGATGAAATCCGCCGATTACAAGGTCGGGAAAGCATCCCTTATCCAGCTTAAACTGCTGGACAATGTTTAGGATACCCTGATGTGCGCAGCCGGTAATCAAAATCGAGCGGCCATTTTCCCATATAATCAAGTTTTGCTCATGGCTAAAATCGTCTGGCAGGAGTGCCTCGCCCGATTTTCGGTATAGTTCTCTGCTGCCGAAAGAGGCAGAGCCGGTCTGTCCCACTTTTGAGAGCAGCTCCAATTCATCATCAATTTTTTCATTTTGTCCACAAAACACAAAACGCTCATTCGGCAAAAGCCCAGTGTCAAGGCCGATATAATTAAGGTTTCCCTCGGGGCTTTTGGCATAATAAGGCTCAAAGACTTCCTTTTGCATATACACCTTGGCTTTGTCGTTTATCTCCAAAAAGGTTTCAAGTCCTCCGCCATGGTCATAGTGGCCGTGGGACAAAAAGGCAATGTCCACCGCCGGAAGGTTTACGCCCAGTCTGGCAGCATTGTCCGCAAAGAGACTAGTGGCTCCAGTGTCGAACAACAGTCTGTGCTGTCTGGTTTTCACATATAGGCTAAGCCCGTGCTCCTGTCCAAAGGTATCAGAGGCCGCCCTGTTATCGGATAAAACTTTTATCATCATAGCTTTTCACCTCCTGCCTCATTTTCATTTATGACATATGCCATTAACAACCTTATTATACATGGAATATGACATATGTCAATAACACAATGAAGTTTATTTGCTAAATTTGGAGGGCTGTGCTAAGAAAAGCTTATGATTTTACAGCTGGGGATGGTGGGGAAAATCCTGTTTAGCGTCGTAGAAACCTTTTGCATTTTTATATTGGAGGCATAGGTGCGGTGCCTATCTTAAAGATTTTATGGCTGTTTCAAGACGAACAAGAGCCGCTTCCAAGGTTTTTTGAGGGCAGGCTATATTAAGCCTTTGAAAGCCCTCTCCACCGGAGCCGAAAATTGTGCCGCTGTTTAGCCAGAGATGAGCCTTTTGAACAATCAGGTCGTCAAGTTCTTCCTGACTAAGTCCCAAGGCTTTAAAATCCAGCCAGACAAGATAGCTTCCCTCCGGCTCCACAAGCCTTACTTCGGGAAGCTTTTCTTTTATAAAGCCCCTTAAAAACTCAAGGTTTTTGCCCAGATAAACCATAAGCTCGTCAAGCCATTGTCCGCCGCCCTCATAGGCCGCACGACAGGCTATCATGCCCATAATGCCAAGCTGACTAAAGCCGCTTCTGGAAATTTCCCTTTTAAAAGTTTCCCGCATAGTTTCGTCGGCTATGAAAATGTTTGAAATATGAAGCCCCGCCAGATTAAAAGTTTTAGAGGGAGCTGTGCAAATTATGGAGATGTCCTCATATTCCGGCCTTAAAGACGAAAAGACATGATGCCTGTTTCCGGAGTATATAAAATCCATATGGATTTCATCGGAAAGCACGATAACGCCATGGCGCAGGCAAATGTCTCCCATTTTTATAAGCTCATCACGAGTCCAGACCCTGCCCACAGGATTGTGGGGGCTGCACAGGATGAAAAGCTTCACCTTATCATTAATAATTTTTTCCTCAAAATCGGCAAAGTCTATGGAATACCTGCCGTTTTCATAGATAAGCTCATTTACGGAAAGCCTTCTGTCGTTTAAACGGATAGATTCGGCAAAGGGATGATAAACCGGCTGCTGGATAAGAACAAAGTCCCCCTTTTCCGTCAGGGCACGGATTGCCGTTGCCACAGCGTTTACCACTCCGGCGGTTTCTACAAGCCATGATTCATGAATTTGCCAGCCATGCCGCTTTCTAAACCAAGAATCCAAAGCCTCGAAGTAATCTTCTCCGCTTTCCGAATAGCCAAAAATACCATGGCGGCTTTTTTCCACCAGCTCGTTTATAACACAGTCCGGAGCTTTAAAGTCCATATCCGCCACCCAAAGGGGGAGGGTATCCTTTGGCATACCCAGCCTATCAATCAAATCATATTTTATTGAATCGGTGTTTTTTCTGTCTATAAGCTCATCGAAATTAAAAGCCATAATAAAACCTCCAAAACCTGCTTTTATCTGTATCCGCACATCAATCTGAATATAAAACATAAGCCCCTCGTCAGACTTATGTTTTTTGCTTCAAGAACCAAATCCCAGAGACTTATGCCTTACATTCAAGATATATCTTGGAGATACCAAGCCTCTCTGATATACTTATAAGGGTAACGTGTTCCCCCGAATTATAACTTTTGGCCATGTTTACTGTGGCGGCAAGAGCATAATGTCCCTTGGCAGGTATTCTCAGCTAAAACACTTCACTTTCCGAGAGGACTTCCTAGTTGCTATACATATAAAAGAATATGCCAAAGGACTTTTCCTGTCAATACCCATTCATCGTATCTGCGTATCTGTTTAGCAAATCAATATTGACAAAAGACAAGCCAGCAAATACCATATAAAATATATATGCATTATATTAATTGGAGGTAACAGCTATGTCAAACATTTATAAAAGCCTTACGGAGCTTATAGGAAAAACCCCCCTTTTAGAGCTTTCAAACTATGAAAAAAAGGAAGGGCTAAAAGCAAAACTTGTGGCAAAGCTTGAATATTTTAATCCGGCGGGCAGCGTTAAAGATAGGGTTGCCAAGGCCATGCTGGATGATGCCGAGGCAAGGGGGATTTTAAAGGCAGACTCCGTTATTATTGAGCCAACCAGCGGCAACACAGGCATAGGCCTTGCCTCCGTAGCGGCTGCCCGAGGATATAGAATAATACTCACCATGCCGGAAACCATGAGCCTTGAGCGCAGAAATCTTCTTCGTGCCTATGGTGCCGAGCTTGTTCTTACCGAAGGGGCAAAGGGGATGCAGGGCGCAATAGACAAGGCCCAAGAATTAGCTCGGGAGATTCCCAAAAGCTTTATCTCCGGACAGTTTACAAACCCTGCAAATCCCAAGGTGCACAGGGAAACCACAGGACCGGAAATCTGGCAGGATAGCGGCGGAACTGTGGATATTCTTGTTGCCGGCGTAGGAACCGGCGGCACAATAACAGGAGCGGGGGAGTTTTTGAAGGAGCAAAAACCCGACATTAAGATTGTTGCCGTTGAGCCTTTCGATTCGCCTGTGCTATCCGAAGGAAAGGCCGGAGCCCATAAAATTCAGGGGATAGGAGCGGGCTTTGTGCCGGAGGTTTTGAACACCGATATATATGATGAAATCATAAAGGTTAAAAGTGAGGATGCCTTTGCTGTGGGGAAAAAGCTTTCAAAAACTGAGGGACTTCTTATAGGCATTTCCTCCGGAGCGGCTGTTTGGGCGGCCACAGAGCTTGCAAAAAGACCCGAAAATAAGGGAAAAACCATAGTGGCAATCCTTCCGGACGCAGGAGAGCGCTATTTATCCACCCCTCTATTTTCCGAGTAATCTCAGGCCGAAAGCCCATGGCGGCAAAGCTTATGCCCTAGGCCTTCTTGAAATCCATTTAAACAAATGGTAAAATGAAAGAACGGGAAAGGAAGGTAGGCTTTTATGAAAATTTCAACAAGGGGGCGCTATGCCCTTCGCCTTATGCTGGAGCTTGCCCTTAACGACGGCGACCAATACCTAACGATAAAAAGTATCTCTGAGCGTCAAGGTATTTCGGGAAAGTATCTGGAGCAGATAATTTCTTCCCTAAACCGAGCCGGTTATGTTAAAAGCTGCCGTGGCTCTCAGGGAGGATATAAGCTGGCACGACCGGCAGAGGAATACACTGTTGGCATGATAATAAAGCAGATAGAAGGAAGCCTTGCGCCGGTGGCCTGCATGGACGACTTAGATAACCAGTGCCAGCGCCACAATAAATGTGTAACTCTGGAAGTTTGGCAGCAGGTATATGATGCGGTAAACGAGGTTTTAGATAATATCACCCTAGCCGACCTTGCGGAGAAGGCAAGGCAAAACCAAGAGGACGGGGCCAAACCTTTGGCCGATGGGGCAGAACTTACTAAACAAAAAGAATAGAACAGCTCTTGACTTTTCGGTGAAATAGTCTATACTTTATATTCATACTAGATTAATATGAATTATGCAGATGTAAAAAGAATGATGTAAACCCTTTAGAAAGCAGGGCATAGACCTTAAAGACTGGGGATACACTCTTAAAGATACAGGCATTTTACTATAAGATTTATTTTGACCCTTTTGGATTTGGGAAAAGGAGGACTATAAAATGAATGAGCTGCAAAAAAGGATTATTGAGCTGAAACATGAAAAAAACGCTCTTATTCTGGCCCATTATTATCAAAGCTTGGACATTCAGGCGGTTGCAGACCATGTCTGCGACTCCTTTGAGCTGGCAAAAAGAGCTGGAGCATCCGAAGAAAAGCTTCTTGTTATGTGCGGCGTCCGCTTTATGGCGGAAAGCGCCAAGATATTAAGCCCCGAAAAAACCGTCCTGCTTCCCGTACCTGATGCGGGATGTCCCATGGCGGATATGATAAAGCCGGAGGATGTAAGGCGGCTAAAGCATGAATATCCTGATGCGGCTGTGGTTTGCTATGTCAATTCCTCGGCGGCGGTGAAGGCGGAAAGCGATATTTGCTGCACCTCCTCCTCAGCCGAGAAGATTGTGCGTTCTTTGCCCAATAAAAAGATTATTTTCATACCCGACTGTAACCTCGGCGCTTATATTGCCTCAAAGGTTCCGGAGAAGGAGATAATTTTATACGAGGGGCACTGCCCAATACACAATACGGTTCGTGAAAAAGACGTACTCGCCGCAAAAAAGGCCCACCCCAATGCACAGGTTTTGGCCCATCCCGAGTGCCGCCCTGAGGTTTTAAAATACGCCGATTATATAGGCAGCACCTCCGGCATACTGGAAGCGGCGGAAAAATCCCATGCCCATGAATTTATAATAGGCACCGAGGTGACCATTGCGGAAAAGCTTTCGGCCCAGTTTTCCGAAAAGAAATTTTATCCCATGACAGGCGAATTCTTGTGTCCTGATATGAAAAAGATTAGCCTACCCAACCTCTTATCATCTTTAGAGAATATGGAGCATGAAATTATCCTAGACAAAGATGAGATGGACAAGGCCAGAAGCAGCTTGGAAAAAATGGTGAATATATAAGCCAAAAGAAAAATCGCCCCCTGCTAGATTCTAGCAGGGGGCGATAGCTGTTTTTACAGCTTAAATTACATTACGGGCAAATCTTTCTTAGGCAACTACAATGTAGATTGCGGCGACAGCATTGGGGTTGGCACTGCTGTAAACAATGTGGATGGCATCCTCCGAAACAGCCGGAGCAGAAAGGTCAGCACCGGTGGAAACTGTAACAGCGGAGCTTGTTGTATTAATGGTAAATACGGGAACATCGTTGGAGATGGTTTTTCCGGCAAAACCGTAGTTATCGGAGTCACTGGTAAACAGCAGGCCGCCGACATTTCCAACCTTATCGATATTGGTGGTAGCGGCAGTTGCCACGGTGACGGTAGTTCCTGTAAGCTTAATCTCACTGTAAAGGGTTTTTGCATTAAGGCTTGTGTTATCGGAAACGGTGATGGTACCTGCCTGACCCTTTACAATGGTATCATAGACATAGCCGGCGGCGGTCTGAGTATAGCTGCCTATAACATAGACATAGCTGTCAGAGGAAGCGGCCTGCACGTCGTCGAAAATGTAGACAATCTCGGCAACCTCGTCAGGAGAGCCAACAGGAAGAAGGTCTAGGGCAAAGGTTTTGCTCAGAGTTGGGAAGCTGGGGGCATTGGCTATACCGGTGTATACACTTACGGTTCCCGCAGGAACTCTTAGACCCTTTTCGTCTGTTTTGTAATCAACGACCACAAACTTTGTTAAGCTGTTGGCATAAAGAGTGCCGGCATTGAGAACTGCGGAGTTGTTGGTAATAGATGATACTGCAACATCTTCGGAGGAGGCTACAAAGCTGTATACTCCGGTGCTGCTGATGCTGTAATCGCAGACTGTTCCGGCAAGGTTAAGGTCAAAGCTGTCCTTATCTGTGGAAACGGTGGTAACTGCTCCCTCAAGGTCTGCTATAACAGCGGAGTAAGAGGTGACAAGTTTTCCATCTTTTATTTCGCTGAAACTGTCTGTGCCAAGAACCATGGCGATTTTTGCAGACTCGGCAGCGGCCTTCTTAACACCGAGGATATAGCCAAAGGAGTCAACATAGAAGCTTTGCTCCTGCTTGACATTGATTGCAAGAGGGTCACCGGCGAAGGCGGCGGCTTTTTCGGTCTGAACATCGTCAATGGTAACAATGCCCTTATAGTTTATAGAGGTGAGCATACCGCTGATGGTGCCTGCGGACTCTATGTAAAGATTGCCCTCTCCGTCTTGATAATAAAGAACCATGTCGCCCTTGGAGACTTCGCCCTTTATAATAGCGGTGTCAACATCATCCTGAGCGTCCACAACAGTGGTGAAAACATCGCCGCTTAAACTGCCTATGGTGTAGGTGTCAAAAGCTCCCTTTATTGCACTTGCCTTAGTGGAGCTGACATTATCAAGCTTTGCAAAGCTGGGAATTATTTGCACTGCAAGATAGGAAGGGGTATTGCTTGTCTTATATATTTCAGTTATAATGCCATTGTCAGCATATTGCGCACTGCCGTTTTTAACAGAGCTTACCTTATCAGAGTTGGTCTGTGCATTTTCGCTGTTTGTAATAACGGTAATATCACTGGCGGCAACACCCAGAGCCTTGTAAAGCTCACCGCTGGTAAAGCCTTTTGTAAAGGTGGCCACAGGCTTTTCAATAACGGCAGAGATTTTCTTGTCGTTTTGGCCAAAGGTCCAAACAGAGGCAGGGCGGCCAAAGTCGTCAAAACTATTGTCAACAGACTTTAAGTTATAAAGCTCGTCGCCTATGGTTTTGTTTCCTGTGGAATCATACTTATCACGGGTTTTATCATAATCCACCTGAACTGCCTTATTGCCTGTAAGAGCGTTGAACACATAAAGAGTGGTTTCCTCACGAGTTGCGGGGTTGTTGTAAAGCTTGGCCTTGGAGCCTGTGAAAACACCGTATTTGTTAGCGTCAATGGCGGTGTTAAGCTCCCAAGAATTACCTACATACTCATCCCTTTTGCCATAGCCTATGGCACAAAGGAGCATTTTCGCTATCTGGTATCCGGTTACTTCTCCTGTGGGGTCAAAGCTGCCGTCTCCCATGCCGTTGATGATGCCACGGCTTACACAATAGGAAATGTAAGGGGCAGACCAGCGGTCGGAACTAACATCCGTAAAGCCTGTGGATGTAACAGAAAGTCTGGAAGCGAGGTTTGAGCCTAAAATGGCGTAGGTCACCATCTTTGCTGCCTCCTCGCGGCTTATGGTTCCTGTGGGCCTAAAGCTGCCGTCCTCATAACCGTTAATAGCGCCTATGCCGCTGATTACGTTGACGGCCTCTGTATACCCGACCTCGTTCTGGTCCTTAAATGCAGCTCCGGCAGCACCGAAAAGCCCAAGAACCATAACGAGAACAAGCACCAGAGATAGAGTTTTGTTCAGAGATTTCATAATAGAAAGCTCCTCCTTCTTTTAGTACCCCCTAAAGGGGGCCGATTTTTCTGCCCGAGGCCCTATGGTCGGATGTTCCGGCCGAAAGGGATACAGGCACCATCTTCCCCGCCCGCTTTTTGCTAAAATGCAGGACGGGGATTAAAAACTGCAAAAACAACTGCCATAAATTACATAAATGTACTCATTTGTGGTTGCTTTTTGTCGTTATGTTATTATTACCAAAAGGCTTTGTCCTTATACTTCGGCTGTTTTGGGCAGGCAAGTTGAATAAACAACTATTTTAGTGTAAAATAGAAGGACTGTACTTGCAGATAAT
>JAAYFX010000005.1 GCA_012728025.1 Clostridiales bacterium | reverse complement strand
TTCGCTTTCTTTTTATAAAAAACTTTGCCCATAGGAGCAAAGGACTAAATTAGCCTTAAGACTTGTCTTCATATATGAGAAATTTGTTTATTTAACAAGATGCAAAACCCTGCTTATTTCTTTTTAAAATGCTGCCTTGTCTCGGAAAAAACAAGGCCGGAAAGCCCCAAAACAGCTATGAGGTTTGGTATTGCCATAAGGCCGTTTAGTGTGTCGGAAATACCCCAGACTAAAGACAGCTCCATACTTGCTCCGGCGATAATTATAAGAATGAATATTATAAGGTATGCCTTATTAACCCTACTGCCGAAAAGAAATTCGGCGCAGCGCATTCCATAAAGGGACCAGCTTAGTATGGAGGAAAAGGCAAAAAACATTATGCCCCCCGCAATGATGACCCCTGCTGTTTTTGCACCAAAGGAAGTTGCGAAGGCTGATATTGTAAGCTGTGCTCCGGCGGCATCTCCGTAGGGGATATAAGCGCCGCTGCATAAAATTACAAGAGAGGTTAAAGTACAAACCACAATTGTATCAAAAAACACCTCAAAGACTCCATAAAGCCCCTGCTTTACAGGATTTTTTTCACTGCTGGAAGCATGGGCCATGGGAGCTGAGCCAAGACCCGCCTCGTTTGAGAAAACTCCTCGCCCCACCCCCAGCTTCACAGCCTGACTTATGCCAATGCCGACAGCGCCGCCCAAGGCCGCGCGAGGATTTATAGCGCCATAAAATATCATGGAAAAAACCTTTCCTAAGCTATCATAATGGGACAAGATAACAACGAGAGAGAAGGATATATATAAAATACTCATAAATGGAATAAGCTTTTCTGTAACCTTGCCAATACGCTTTAAGCCACCCAGCAAAACGGTGGCAGCAAAAAAGGAGCATATTATTCCTACGGCGAGATTAACATAGGACTCATATCCCGAGGCTGAGGGGAGAAAGGCCGAAACCGCTGTATAAACAGCGGAGGCTATTGTATTTGCCTGTGCTATATTTCCTATGCCAAAGGCGGAAAGGGCACCGAAAGCTGAAAATAAAATAGCAAGGGGATAAAGGCTTTTTCCCAGTCCATTTTTAATGTAATACATTGGCCCGCCAACAAAATCACCCTCAAAATTGCGCTGACGAAATTTAAGAGCCAAAACAATCTCGGCATATTTTGTAGCCATACCGAAGGTTGCAGAAACCCACATCCAAAAGACCGCCCCCGGCCCGCCAAGGCTTATGGCACCTGCCACTCCGGCGATGTTGCCAGTTCCAACTGTTCCCGCCAAGGCGGTGGTTAGGGATTGAAAGGGGGTAATCTCACCTTTTTTTGCCCCATCTTTTTTGAAAATTTGCCCCATTGTGCATTTAAGCACATAGCCGAATTTTCTAAATTGCAAAAAGTTCGTGCCTATGCTTATATAAATTCCTGCACCGATTAAAAGAGCCAACATGGGAAATCCCCAAACAAGTGAGTTTATTCGGCTGTTTACATCTGTTATAAAATTAAGCAAATTATCCACAACTAAAACTCCCTTAAAAAAACACTCCGAAATTTTTATTAAATAAAAAGCTGTATGTTTACAGCCTGTATAAATATAATGATTATTTAGACCCATATATTATAAGGATTTACTACATTCATGGTAAAATACCGAAGCATCGAAACCTTTTAAAATAAAATTCGTCTAATAAATTATAGCCGTTTAAAATAATATGCAAAAATGATGTACTTTTTTCTAATAATAAGATAAAATTAAATCGGCAAAAACTTCACTCTATTTGAAAGGACGAGAAAATGAAAAAGATTTTAACATTTTTCCTTGCATTAACCCTGATTGCGGGACTTGGTTCTGCCATGGCTATATCCGAGGGCGACAGCCGTGCCGTTATAGGTGCGGACCTTACGGCGGAACAAAAGGCAAGCGTTTACAAAACTTTTGGCATAGAGCAGGGAGCTGTTAGGGAGCTTTCTGTTACAAACGCTGAGGAGCGGACTTATTTAGACGGTCTTGTTGCATCCTCCGTTATCGGAACACGCTCAATCTCCTGCGTTTATATCGAAGTTTTAGGGGCGGGCAAGGGACTTGAAGTTGAGGTATCCAACATAAACTGGTGTACCAAGGAAATGTATACGAATGCTCTTGTAACGGCGGGCATAGACGATGCAAGGCTTATAGTAACAAGCCCCATTGCGGGTATATCCGGAACAGCCGCTCTTACGGGAATTTACAAGGCATATGAGGACATAACCGGCGAGCCTCTTGACGAAATCGCAAAGCTTGCAGGAACTCAGGAGCTTGTTATAACGGCAGAGCTTGCGGATGAAATCGGAAACATTGACGCTGTAACCATTGTTAACGAGCTGAAACTCATACTTGACCAGACTGTTAACATGACAGATGCGGAGCTTATAGCTGAAATTAAGCAGATTGCGGCGGATTACGACATTTCCGTCAGCGACGGTCAGATAAACCAGCTTGTATCCCTGTGCCGCTCTCTTGAAAAGCTTGACCCTGACCAGCTTCGTGCCAAGGTGGAGTCCCTTAAGGACACTTTCGTAAAGCTTTCCGGAGCAAAGGAAAAGGCAGGGGAGCTTGTGGAATCTGTCAAGGGTTTTTTCCAGAGCGTAGGCAATTTCTTTTCAAACATTTTCAGCAAAAAATAAACAAAGCTAATACAGAAATCAAACCGCAGTCGAGTTTTTCTTCGGCTGCGGTTTTTACGGAGGCAGGTTATGATAAAAATAAGCGGTATAAAAGCGCCCATAGGTGAAAGTAAGGAAAAACTAAAGGCTCGAGCGGCTGAAATGTTGGGGATTTCACCGGAGGAGATAAGGGATTTTTCCATCTCACGCATATCTGTTGACGCTCGGAAAAAAAGTGATGTTCATCAGGTTTTTTCTGTGACCCTTTCCGCCGATAAGGAAAAAAGGCTCTTAAAAGCTGCAAGAAATAAAAATATCTGCCTTTATGAGACACAACCCTATGAGTTTCCCAAGGTGAGCCGCAAGAGCAGCCTTCGCCCTGTTATAGTAGGCTTAGGGCCGGCGGGGCTTTTTGCGGCTTATGAGTTGGCACGGGCGGGACTTCCCCCGATAATTTTGGAGCGGGGCGGCCCTGTGGAAAAAAGAAGCCTTGAGGTGGAGGGCTTCTGGAAAACAGGCAGCCTTTCCGAAATCTCCAATGTTCAGTTTGGTGAAGGGGGAGCCGGTACTTTTTCCGACGGAAAGCTTAATACGGGCATTAATGACCCAAGGGTCAGGCACATTTTTGAAACCTTTGTTTCCCATGGGGCACCGGAGGATATTTTGTGGACTGCCAAGCCCCATATTGGGACAGATGTCCTTAGAACTCTTGTGAAAAGTATGCGTCAGGAGCTTTTGTCTCTGGGCTGTGAAATACGTTTTGAACATAAGCTTTCCGGACTAAAAATTAAAAACAATGCCCTTTGCGGTATTTTAGTGGAGGGTGAAACAGGGTTTTATGAAATGCCCTGCGACAGCCTTATCCTCGCTGTTGGACACTCGGCAAGAGACACCTTTAAGATGCTTTATTCGGCAGGTCTTAATATGGAGCAAAAGCCCTTTGCCATAGGCCTTAGAATAGAGCATGACCAAAATCTTATATCGCAGGCGCAGTATGGCAACTTTGCCGACAAGCTGCCGGCGGCAGATTACAAGCTGTCTTGCCATTTACCCAATGGCCGTTCGGCTTACAGTTTTTGCGTTTGCCCCGGCGGGCAGGTGGTTGCGGCGGCCTCAGAAAATGGAAAACTTGTTACAAACGGCATGAGCAGCAGAGCCAGAGACGGCCAAAATATAAACGGCGGTTTTCTGGTGGGGGTGCGGCCCTCGGACTTTGAAAATGCGCACCCTCTGGCGGGGATTGCCTTTCAGGAAAAATGGGAGAGCCTTGCCTTTTCTCTTGGGGGAGGGGATTTCAAAGCTCCGGTTCAGACTGTGGGGGATTTTCTGGAGAAAAGAGCATCAAGGGACATAGGAAGTATTAATCCCACATATTTGCCCGATGTTAAGCCTTCAAATCTTGACCTGTGCCTTCCCGATTTTGTTACAGAAACCCTTAGAGCGGCGCTTTTGCAGTTTGACAGAAGCCTTCATGGCTTTGGGGATAAAAACGCCCTTTTAACAGGGGTTGAGACAAGAAGCTCCTCGCCCCTGCGGATTTTGCGGGATGAAAGTTTTCAGTCAACGGTGCGGGGTATTTATCCCTGCGGGGAGGGGGCCGGTTATGCAGGCGGCATAAGCAGTGCTGCGGCAGACGGCATAAAAACAGCGGAGGCCTTAGCAACAAGAGACTAAAGTTAAAAGGGCAAACTGAAGATTTTTAATTCAGGGCCAATGCCTGCGCTCTTTGTTTTACCTATGGGAATTTTCAGATTAGATGAAAACAGACTGCATTGAGATATTTGAAAAAGGTTTTAAAATATGCTACAATTAACAGTAAAGACTGGGAATAAACAAGGTAATTGGCCGGACTTTATTCAGGAGGAAAAGTAATGAATGAGCTGCAAAAAAAGATAATCGACCTGAAGAATAAAAAGGACGCTTTAATATTATCCCACTACTATCAAAATATGGATGTTCAGAAAGTTTCAGACGAGGTAGGTGATTCCTTCGCCCTTGCAAAGCTTGCACAAAAGGCTAAACAGGAGCTTATCATTCTTTGTGGCGTACGCTTTATGGCAGAGAGTGCAAAGATATTAAATCCGGAGAAAGCCGTTTATCTTCCGGCAGGGGATGCTGGCTGCCCCATGGCGGATATGATAAGCCCCCAGCAGGTTTTGGAGCTTAGGAAAAAGCATCCTCAGGCCGCTGTGGTCTGCTATGTCAATTCCTCTGCGGAGGTTAAGGCACAAAGCGATATATGCTGCACCTCATCCTCCGCCGAAAAGATTGTCCGCAGCCTGCCCAACAAGGACATTATTTTCATACCGGACAGAAACCTCGGCTCATATGTTGCAAAAAAGATTCCGGAAAAAAATATTATTCTTTTTGAGGGCTGTTGCCCCATCCATGATGCTGTTTCACCGGATGATGCCTTGAGCATGAAAAAAGCCTTTCCCAAGGCGAAACTTCTTGTCCACCCAGAGTGCAGGCCACAGGTGCTTGAGTATGCCGATTATATAGGTTCCACTGCCGAAATTTTGGATTGGGCACGAAAAACTCAGGCGCAGGAGCTTATAATCGGAACTGAAAGCGGAGTTTATGAGATTTTAAAACATGAGATGCCAGATAAAAAAATCATGCTCATAAGAGAAGATTTCCTCTGTGCCGATATGAAAAAAACAAGCCTTGAGGATGTTTTGGCCTGTCTTGAAGGTGAAAAAGAGCAGCTTAGCCTGCCCCAAAAGGAGCTGGAAGCTGCAAGACAAAGCCTTGAGCGTATGGTTGCAGTAAAATAAGACTAAGCCAAAAATGGTTGACATAATAAAATCCTGTTTTATCTAATATTAGATAAAACAGGATTTTATATATTTGTAGGTTTACATAAAAAACATTAGCTTTGTTTGCTGTTCAAGCTGTCTAAAAGCTCGAGGAAGGCTTCGCTTTCACAAACTGCTTGCCGCACCTGCTTTGTTTTGCTGTCTTGAAAAATTACCTTTTCATTTTCCAACCAGATTTTTACTGTGATGTCTTCCATACAGTCACTACTGCTAAAGTCGGCAGGAATAAAAAGAGTAAAATCAGGCTCACCTTCGGCCTCCGTTGCATCCGCTCCGAAGCAAAGCAGCTTTGATAGCTGCTCAAGCTCCTGCCTGTCGCTTATGGTGAGCATGAGGCCACTGTCCCGAACCTTGCCCTCAGGGTCTTTGTATTCGCCCTTGTATACACGAAGCTCGGCACAGTCCGCAATGCAAAGGGAGATTTCGTTTTTAAGCTGGTTGGCTATGCGATTATTCTCCGTGAGCATTCCATATGCCGTAAAGTTGTTGTCGGCCTCATCTTCGGCCGCCCCATAAATATCAGCAGGAAAAGCTTCTGTCAATGATTTATGATTGGGTAAATCAAGGGGAGATTTTGAATCAAAGAGCTGATACTCGTCTATAAAGGCTTCGCTTTGCTCAAAATCGGCGGCCTCATTGGCTGTTTGAAAACACGTGCTGCCATCAGAGGTAAAGGAGAGTTTATCATTAAAAAGCTCTAAACGTGAGGCCCCGAAAAGAATGAGGGCAAAACACGCAGCAATTGCCGCAAAGCGGATAAGGGAGGGCTGACGCTTCTTTTTGTTTTCTTTCTTGTCTGTGATTTTTTTCATTATGCTGCCTGCCAGTGCTTCAGGCGGTGGGGCAAGCCCGTCGGAAAGGGCAGATGATATAAAAGAAAAGGCATCATAAACTCTTCTGCACTCCGGACAGGAATTGATATGGGATAAAAGCTCTGCTTTTTCCAAATCGTCCAGCTCGTCATCTAGCATAGCGCTTATTTTATCAATATGTTCCTTGCAGCTTTCCATGTCTTACACCCCCTTTGCTTTATTTGACGAAGAAGAACCGGAAAGGTTCCCTTCATCACTTAAGATGGAGCAAAGCTTCTTTCTGGCTCTGAAAATACGTGACTTCACAGTGCCGGCCTCAAGGGAAAGACAGCTTCCGATTTCTTCATAGCTAAGGCCGTTTATTTCACGAAGAAGGAGTATGACCCTGTAATCTTCAGGTAAACTCATAAGAGCGCCCCTAACCTCTTGACGAAGCTCGTTTTTCTCGGCGATTAACTCGGGAGAAAACCGCTCGTCGGGTATTTCAAGCTCCTTATCGTCTTCGCCCTCGCCCATATAGGTCAGTGAGCTGTGAGAACGCCTGCTTTCCGAGCGCAGAAAATCAAGGCAGATATTTGTGGTAAGCCTGTATAGCCAGACAGAAAAGCGGCTGTCCCCACGGAAGCTGCTAAGGCTGTTATAGGCTCTTAAAAACGACTCCTGAGCCATGTCAAAAGCGTCGTCTTCATTACCCACCATGCGCAGGGCAAGATTATATACCTTTGTTTGATTATCTATAACGAGCTTTTCAAAGGATTCGCTGTCGCCCTCCTGTGCCTTTTGCACAAGTTCACGCTCTTGCTCCCTTGTCATGCCCTCACCTCAGTTCTTTTTTCATCTGTTTGGCAAGGCGGTAAATATCATCGAGAGTTTCCACTTTTACAAGCTGGCTGCGAAAATAGCTCGAATGGGCAACGCCCCTTAGATACCAAGCAAAATGCCGTCTTGCCTCAAGGCAGGCGATTTTCTCGCCCTTGAACTTTGCCGCCTGCTCAAATTGATACACAGCAGTATCTATACGCTGAGACAGAGGGGGCAAAGGTGGACAGTCTTTCCCCTCAAGCATGGCCTTTGCCCTAGAGAAAAGCCAAGGGTTTCCAAAGGCGCCCCGACCTATCATAATACCATCGCAGCCGGTGTAGCGGAGTATGCGAGGGGCATCCTCCGGCTCAAAAACATCACCGTTGGCAAAAACGGGTATGCCGACGGCTTTTTTCACGTCTCTGATTATGTCCCAATCGGCAAGCCCCGAATACATCTGGGTTTTTGTGCGGCCATGGACACAAATTGCGGCGGCTCCCGCCTGCTCGCACATTTTTCCAAACTCAACGGCGTTTACGTTTCCCTTATCCCAGCCCTTGCGAAACTTAACGGTTACAGGCACTTTTGCTCCCCGCCGAACAGCCTCAATTATTTTCATGGCTTTTTCCGGCTCACGCATAAGAGCGCATCCGTCGCCGCTGCCGGAAACCTTGCCTACGGGACAGCCCATGTTAATGTCAATAACATCTGCCCCTGAAATCTCTCTGGCAAGACCTGCCCCTTCCTCCATAACCTCCGGCTCACTGCCGAAGATTTGGGCGGCGCAGGGGTGCTCGCTTTCATCGAGCAGGAGAAGTCCCTTTGTTTTCACGTCTTTATACACAAGAGCCTTGGCGCTCACCATTTCTGTGCAGGTGTATGAGGCTCCGTTTTCCCTGCAAACCTTGCGGAAGGCAAGGTCCGACACGCCGGCCATAGGGGCAAGGGCTAAAAGACCCTCAAGCTCTACCTCGCCGATTTTTATCATAGCTTAAGGTCTAAGCCCACAGGGCAATGGTCACTGCCCATGATTTCAGGGCAGATATAGGCCTTATCTATCTTGTCTTTCAACCTATCGGACAGGACAAAATAGTCAATGCGCCAGCCTGTGTTGTTAGCTCTGGCATTAGAGCGATAGCTCCACCAGCTATATGCCCCTGTTAAATCGGGGTTGAGGAATCGGAAACTATCCGTAAACCCTGCATCCAAAAGCTGGGTAAACTTTGCCCGTTCTTCGTCGGAAAAGCCAGGGTTTTGGCGGTTAGTAGAGGGGTTTTTAAGGTCTATTTCCTGATGGGCAACGTTAAGGTCACCGCAGATAATGACGGGTTTTTTCTTGTCAAGAGCGGAAACATAGTCCCTAAATGCATCATCCCAGCTCATGCGGTAGGGAAGGCGCTTTAAGCCGTCTTGAGAGTTGGGCGTGTATACGCAGACAAGGAAAAACTCCTCAAACTCCAAGGTAACGGCACGGCCTTCGTCATCATGCTCGTCCATTCCAAGGTTATATGAAACGGAAAGGGGGGCAACTCGGGTGAAGATGGCCGTTCCCGAATAGCCCTTTTTTTCGGCATAGCTCCAATAGCTTTCATAGCCGGAAAACTGAAGGTCTATCTGACCTTCCTGAAGCTTTGTTTCCTGCAAACAAAACATATCGGCATCAAGGTCGGTAAAAATGTCCTCAAAGCCTTTTTTTACAACGGCTCGTAGGCCGTTTACATTCCAAGATATAAGGCGCATATTTATGTCTCCTTCTTAGCAACCAGCCTGTTTATTTTAAGACCCTGAGCGTAGAATTTTGCCTCATAGTCGGTCATAATACCCACAGGGCCATTCCTATGGAGGTTTCGGGTAAGCTCAGAAAGCTGCCAGCCTTCTTCAATGAAAGTTTCCATAGAATATTCAAACAGAGGATTGTTGTCTGTTTTAAAGTGAATCTCACCGCCGGATTTTAGCACAGATTCATATATTTTTAAAAACTCGGGGGAGGTGAGACGGTGCTTGGCATAGCGGCTTTTCGGCCAAGGGTCACAGAAATTTATATAAATACGGTCAAGTTCTTTTTCCTCAAATATAATGGGTAGGGCAAGGGCATCCCCGTCAATAAAGCGGACATTTGAAAGCTTTTTATGGTCGCAAAGCTCCATAGCAACCACCATGGCCTCGGGAACTTTTTCAATGGCCACAAGAAAGCAGTCGGGATTTTGCCCTGCCGTTTCTGCTGTAAAGCGCCCCTTGCCGCAGCCTATTTCCAGCCAAAGGGAAGAAGCCTCAGGAAGGGAGTTTTTCCACAGGCCACGAAGGGCGGCGGGGTCGCTTTCCATTATATAAGAAACTCGCTCCATGCGAGGAATAAGGTTTGGTTTTTTTCTGATTCTCATGAAATTTTCACACTCCTTCCGAGATAATAACATAAAACAGCGAAAACATCAATAAAAAACTGTTGCAGTTTTAACTCAACTGTGGTAATATGTTATGGTCTGATTATACACAGACCATAACACCTCCGGGCGTAGCGCAGTTTGGTAGCGCATCTGCTTTGGGAGCAGGGGGCCGCAGGTTCGAATCCTGTCGCCCGGACCACGCACATATAATCCGAACTGTTCAAGGCAGGTCTTTCCTGTCGGTGAAGGGTTCGGATTTGTGCTTTATTTCGAGTAAAATGTTGTTATAACAACAAACAGTCAAAGGGAGCCGGTGCTTTTTAAGAAGTATCGGCTCCCTTTGACTGTTTTATGGTAAAACAAAATCCGCAATTCGACTTTTTGACCTTGGCATGGACTTAGAAGGCGCATGGAAAAAGCTGCTCCAGCTTGTTGCAGATGGGGTGCCATATGAATTTGCAGAAATGTTAGCCGCATTGGCAGAGATTCAAACAATGGATGCACAGTGGAAGTCGCTGGAAAGGGAGCATCTGGTGCTTGGAGAGACATATACAGTGATGGCAGAGCTTGGCTTTTACGTTTCTGCCTATTTGCTGTTGTTTTCCCCAGCCTTGCTTGGGCCTATGGTGGGTGTGGGCCTGCCAATACGCAGGGGGATAGCAGCTATTTCTGGTTTATATAAATCCCGATGGGATAAAAAGCTGGCTATAAATTCATTTGGACTTGAAATAAGCTTAACTGCCTGTTATACTTGTGGCGAAAGAGGGGTCCTTATGCATACAATTTCCATACTGAATTATCAAGGTAATAAGGCCTCCTTAATGCCTTTTATTAGTAAAAATATAAAAAAATATGTTTCACCAGAGGACAGGATTTGCGACATTTTTTCGGGTTCGTCAAGCGTGGGGGCATTTCTGAAAAGGGATTACCAAATAATTGCAAATGATGCCGAACTATATTCATATATCATTTCTTCGGCCTTATTAAACACACCTGCTGGAAGTGAATTGTTACGTACGAAAGATTTTTTTCTCAATAGAATAAAGCGCAATCTGAATTTTTTGTTGTCAAAACATGAAGCTGCGGTTGCAATGGAAAGAGACTTGCTGTCTACTGAAAGCACCGAAGCCCTTATTGTTTTGTATGACTCATTCCCCAAAATATGGAACAATGTGGATAAGGAAGTTACAAGCAAAGAGCTAAGGAGTAAGAACGGATACAATTTATTCTTACATTACTACTCCGGCACTTATTTTGGAATTGAGCAATCTATCTGTATTGACGCAATCATAAAAACAATTCATGAGCTTGAATCCGAAGAAACCCAGAATGTCTTGTATAGCTGTTTGTTTTATGCTATGAAAGAAACAGTTTTTTCAAAAGATGGCCATATGGCACAGCCATTAAATATTGAGAAAAACAGCATAAGGCATCTTAAACAACGGAACAAAGACCTTCTTGTTTATTTTATAAATAAGCTTGATGAATTTATTGCGCTTCCCGAATCATCTGATAAAAAGCGGCATATAGTTTTTAATTCGGATATAACTGATTTGATGGATAATCCGGACTTTAAAAACAGCTCAATTAAATTAATATACGCTGACCCGCCTTACACAGATATGCAGTATTCTAGATATTATCATTTGCTGAACATTGCCGCCAGATATGACTATCCAGAGCCTACCGTTTCACATGGCAAGTTTACCAAAGGGCTTTATACCGAGGGAAGAAATCAATCGGACTTAAGTAAAAAAAGCACCGCAAAGGCCCGTTTGCAGGACTTATTTAATTATTGCAATGAAAACGGGATAGTGCTGGCCCTTAGTTACGCATATCCTAAGGATGAAGCAACTCAAAAGACAGATAGATACACCGTATCAATTGAAGAACTAGTTAATATGGCAAAAGCAACCTTTGGCAACAAAAGGGTTCAAATCGAACAGGAAAGCTATCATCACGCAAACCACAGAAACAGCAGCTCTAAAGAAGTTTTGGAGTATCTGATACTTTGCGGCCAAGAAGTTCATAAATCTAATTATGATTTAATAAGCTTGAAGGAGGAAATTAGAAGTTTAACTCCAACTTCAAAAAATCCGGTATACAATACTCATTTATACTGGTCACAAAAGTCTTTTAATGTTATAGATTCGTTAATACGCCACCTTTCTTCCGAGGGAGATGTAATATTTGACCCCTTTATGGGTTCCGGAGTTACGGTGTTAGAATCGATTAAAAGCAATACAAACAGAATGGCCATAGGTTGCGATGTTAACGAAATGCCGAAATTTATTGTTAATAATATAATTCAAGATATACCTAGCACTGATTTAAAACATCTATTTAGTGAGCTGAACAAAAAACTTTTAAGCTTAAATTCATATTACGATACCAAATGTCCAAATTGCAAGGGGACAGGCACTATCACTAAAGTTGTATTTGACAAGCCGAATCGTACGGTAAACGACTTTATAATTAAAGCAATTAATTTTAACTGCCCCAATTGCGGGAAGCAGCTTAAAGAAGCAGATGAAAACGATTATACACAGCTAAACAGCCTAAAGTGCGATAATTATGTACCAAATAAAAGATTAATTCAAAACAGTAAAATTGCTGTGGGTCCCTCGGATAGAATAAGTGATATTTTTACTCCGAGAAACTTTTCTGTTCTTAATGAATTGGTGGGATATGTGGAAGAAAAGGAGCCCACGCAAAAAAATGTTTTGAATTACCTTCTCATGTCCATTTTGCATCTGGCAAAAATAACTGACACTCATTCTAATTCCCAATGGCCCCTATGGATTCCTAAAACTAATTGTGTTGAAAAAAATATAGTTGAGCTTCTAAAACGCCGCATGAACAATTTACTTAAGGCCCAAAGTTTTATTAAACACAACTACACAAACAGTAAAATAGTTTCATCTTTTGCCGAATTATCAAATAATGATGCTTTGGTTCTTACAAAGGGAAGTCAGTATATTTCAGATGTTGAAATACCGGATGATTCTGTCAATTTAATAATTACCGACCCGCCGTATATGGACCAAGTTTTATATTCGGAGTATATGCAGCTATATCAGCCCTTTATCGGCATAAACTTCAATTTGGAAGATGAAATAATTGTTTCCTCGGCGCCGGAGCGAAAACGCAATAAAGAAGAATACTTTACACTTTTAAATGAAGTTTTCCAAATTTGCACAAGAAAGCTGAAAGAAAACCACATAATGTGTCTTTTCTTTCATGATAGCAATCTGGATGTGTGGGTTAAACTAATGGATATTCTTGAAGAAAATGGGTTTAGGTTTATTTCTCAAGAGCATATTAAAAAAACAAAAACCGTTAAAAATATTCTTAGCCCAAAAAGGTCTTTGAGCGGGGACGCTATATTGTTTTTTGAAAATACACGAAATGCTCTGCCAAAATCATTTACCAGCGTTAGCTTAGATGAGATTGAACATTCTGTATTTTTGGAAACAAAAAAGCTTCTGGAAAAGCATGGGGACTTAAGCACTCCGGAATTATATGATTTGGGCATTATGGAAATGCTTATTGAAAATGGATGGTTATTTGAATTATCTACGAAATATAAGTCTCTAGTTGAAATTTTTGAAAAACACTTTATCTGGAAAAGAGAAGCAGGAAAATGGCACCTTCAAAAATAGAAGGCGCCATTTTTTTAAATATTTGAGTTATAATATTTACCTGAAAAACAAGTATCTAATTTAAGGATAAGCTCTTTGCCGTCAATCAAGATTACATCTTGTGCTTGGGCAATTTTTTTTGCGTCTTTTGAATATCCCGAAGTTGTATAACAGGCAATTTTATCGGCTCCCAAACGCTCCCTTTCCGAAACCAACCGCTGAATGGGAGTTGCATCAACATTACTAACCCAGCGTTTACATTGAATTAGCCAAGTCTCGCTTGTATTGCCATCGAACCATTTAGCCACAATATCTACTCCCATATCTCCGCTTCCGCCTTTTCGATGTACATCTGAATAATTCTCACGTTCCAACAAGCTCTTGCACAAATCCTCAAAATCATAGGGGTCCATTGTTGCAATATCAACTGCGTCCTCATTAAAATCCTTTGGCAATTCCTTCTTAATATAGTATTTGCCATCTTCGCTTTTATCGGTCTTATCAGCAACAAGGGCATCTATCTCTTTTATATTGTCGTCATCATTAAGTAAGCTGTATAATGTTTGGTTATTACCATCAGAAAGCTCATCTATAAGCTCAAGATACAAATCTTCTAATACGAACTTACCCTTTTTTTTAAGAAGCTCCCCCACATAAAAAGGAACAAGCTCATATAGTTTTTTAAATAGGGTATCCTCATCTTCTTGGTCCAGATAAAGTCTCTTTTTATCAAGCTGTATTTCCTGTTTGTCGTCAACATAGAAGTTGTTATTAATTACTTCAATTATCAAGTCTTGGATTGCCTCATCATAAACCACCCCTTGCAGAGACAGTTCCTTTTTTATCTTTGCAACGGCAGTTGTTACAGTATATGGTACATCTTTTACCTTTTTGAGTTCTCGGTAAACATCATCTACAAGTTTATTTTCATAGTTGACATCTCCGATATAAAAATATCGCTTATTTTCGGGGAGTTTTTCAAAGCCGATAACAACCTCATTTGTAAGTGTGTTTTTGTAAGCGGATTGTTTTCTTAAAGTAGGGTCATTCTTTTCCACCCCTATTCTAAAAGTATACTCGAAACCGTTTTTTCTGGCATAATCAACAATTCTGGCAAAAACATTAAAATATTTCATTTTCCCTAATTTAGTAAAGATTATTACAGGGGCCCCTACCGGCAAATGCTCAGAAAAGGTTCTAAACATTTTATCTATATCATGATAATAATGCTCCAAATCTTTGCCTTTACGGTCAATCGCATTTGTAACAACCATTTCGCTGTCTAGCATATCTTTTGTTAATTCAAAACATTGTTTATTTTCATCAGAATGATTTAGCCAGATTCTAAACATTTGATTTCTTTCTAAATAAGGAACTTGGTCAGTATAAGGAAAATCTGTAACAATGGCATCAAAAACCAGCTCTGGCCTGTCTTTTAGATATTGATAATAATCCCCATTAATGACTGAATAACTTGAGCCTTCAGAAAAGTTATCAGTCAGGGCTTGTTCGTTTTCCCTTTGAAAGTTGAGAAACTTTTTATATTTAGATTCAAATAAATTCCAAACATTCATATCTTGGGCCTTTTTATTCACCACATGATAAAGTATATCAGTAGAGCTGCCATACATTGCAATGCGGGCCAAACTTAAAGATGCCACTAAAACTTGCTGCAAGAAGTCTTTTTCTTTTGAAGCAGGCAATTTTGAAATTTCTTTTTGTATCATTAGTAAAGCACTTTTATTTCTATGTGAAAAAATGGCGTCATATTTATGTGCCCCTGTTGATGCCGTAATGTTTATTCTGCTATTGACAAAATAAGTATCCTGAGGAAATTCTGAAACATCAACTTGAGAAACATCCTCAATCTTTTCCCAATCAATATCTTCAAATGTTTTTTCGTTTCCACCGCACTTTGGACAGGTTTTCATCAATTTAATGTTTTTACCACTGTTTATCTCTCTGTTTGGTGATGGCTTATAGTATCCTTCCTTCCCCTCTTGAGGGTCAAAAAGCACCTTTTTTATATAATTTTTTTCGCCGCAACATTCTGTTTCATAAAGGAACATGACATCATCCATAACAGCGCTTTCAACTTGTTTGAAGTATTTATCAAGCAAATCATTATCTACCCGTACAAACAAAGTTTTATCAACATGATAAGTGTAATTATCTAATTCAATTCCTAAAAGCCTTCGGTTTTCATTTTGTGTTGCGATAATTGACATACCGCTGCCAAAAAAAGGGTCAAGGATATAGGCATCTTCCTTTGTTAAAGCAGATAAAACTTTTGCAATGATTTCCGGAGATTTTCTACCTTTAAAAGTAAAGGTTTCTTTGGTTGAGCGAGGTACATTGTTTTTTGTATCATCTAAAGCTTTGGCTACCTTTAAAACTATATCTGAAGTAGGAATCTTTTTTTTCATTTTTTTCGCTCACCTTCCAATAATTTGCATGGCTATGTTTTGAATGTTCTTGCAATAATGTCTAATGTTATCGGATTAGTATTTAAAACTATGAAATTTTGAACTTATATATAAGCTTTCATAATAGCATTATACATAAAGAAAATGGAAAGGTACAATACCAATTATCATTTCAATAGAATTTTATCGTAACCATGCTGTATTTGCGTTTGGCTTGCCAGCAAACCAAAGGAAAATATATGGCATTTTTCTACATATGTTCTGGTTTGACGCATAGGCTTATCTGGGTTATAGTTGCGTTGAGAAAAGAGTGTTTATGGGGAACAACTTGTAATCTTGAGGAGGCAAAAGGATGAAGAAGCATTTGGCTTTATTTCTGGCTGTATTGATGGCTTTCAGCATTACGGGCTGCGGCAAGAAAAAGCAAGGGGACGTCGTTGCGGTTTTGTATCCGGTTGATACGGAAAGAGCCGTAATGGAATGTATTGGCGCTGTGGCAACAAAACAATATATCCTTGCCCGTCTCAAAACAGATGCTCTGCTGGAGTATGATTTTGAAAATGGGAGCATTGAAGAGCTGAAAAACCTGACTGAAGATGCCATGGATGCTTGGCGTCTATCCTATTTAGCCAGCAGTCAAACACGTAAAATGGTCGATTATGGTGAGGGTTTGGAGCTTTCTACCACCATGAAAGCAGGCGGCAAAATTGAGCAGACGGCAGATTTCAAACTAAAAAATTTGTTTGTACAATCAGCCTATGCGGCCAAATCCAGCTCATCCTTGGAGTGGGCCAAGGCTCTGACTGAAAAGTTTGATTCCTATCCCATGGGCCGGCAAATCAAGCATTTGGCTGAAGATATGGAGGTTGATGCTAAAACGGCTTTTACCCAATTAAAAATAGCCCAAGAGATTTTGGGAGGAGCTTATAATGATGAGGCCGAGGCTTTCCATAGATATGAGCAGGCGGCAAAAGGAATAAATGCTACCTGCAAAACCGTTCTGTTCGTTGCGGGAACTGCCAGCGGCGGCCTGCCCAGCGGCATATTAGAAGTGGGTGGGTTATTAATCGGTGGAATAGATACTTTAGTAACTGTAACTGAAGCCGGCGCTCACATCTTCTTGGGAGAGAACAACACAGTTACCATAACTGCACAGGAGTATCAGGAAGTAATCGGACCGATAGCGGCAGTTGCCGGTGGAATTGGCCTTTTTACAGGAGATGCAATCACATCGGGATTTAAGACCGGAGCGACTTTTGCAGACAAGTTTAACTCCTTGGATAAAATAAGCTATGTTGTCGAAAGCGTTGGGGAACTTATAAATGAGGGAACCATAGTCGGGGGCATGATTGATTTAACAGGTGATGGCAAGACTACTTTAAACATAAGTGAAGTCAGTACGGAAGGGAAAAGCCCTGAGCAGGTCGCCAAAGAATTAAAAGAGGCCGGCCTGCCTGTGCCTGAAAACAGCAAGACCAAAACCGCTACAGAGCTGGCTGACGAAATGGAGAAAGAAAGCTACTATACAGAGGAAGAAATTAAAGAGCTTATCAACAATTTAAGAGCTGTGCTTTATGACGCATTCCTGACATTTGAGGAAGAAATTAATGAGGATGCCAACAATTTTAATGAAGATGGCAGTGACTATAATCAGCAGTCAAATGAAGAAATTATATATACAGGCAAAAGCCCCTCTAAAGAGGAACTTGTAGGTACTTATTATGAAATCTCCTCATATTCAGATGATGATTATATGCTGATTTTGTTGATGGATGATGAGGGCCGGCTGACAGATATGTACGGGTTTCCTTTTGACTATGACCCAACAAGCGGCATCGGAAGTTTTATCCGTGACAATTCAGATACACCATTAATAGAGGAGTATAAATTTAGCTATCAGAATGGATATATATATGCATATTGCCGAGTGTGGTATAACTATGAAAACACTCACTCTTTGGAACTGGTTAAAAGATAGAAGGCAGGGATTGAATTATAAAGCTCCCCTATGAAAACTATGGCTGGATTGCACAGGAGATAGCGGAAAGTTATTGGTGTTAGGATTACCAAAACAATTATTACATAGAGCCACTGGAGTTTTATACCCCATAGAAAAAGAATCAAAGCATCCCCGCTTAAAGCAGGGATGCTTTGATTTTTAGAAAACAATTATTTTCCTTATACAATTCTTCTTGCACCGTAGAAGTGCTGGGAGTAGTAGCTCTCGGAAAGGCTGGAAAACTTAACAACATCGCCGGTGCGGGGTGCGTGGATAAACTGTCCTCCGCCAACGTAGATACCGCAATGGCCTATGTATCCTCCGCTGGAGGATGTGAATAAAATTACATCCCCTGCCTGCAAGTTATCCTTTGAAACGGCGGTGCCGTTGTAGGCTAAAGTGGCGGCAGTGCGGTAAACGGAGTAACCGAAGTTAGTATAGCAGTAGTAAACAAGTCCAGAGCAGTCAAAGCCGGAAGGAGAGGTGCCGCCATAGACATAAGGCACACCTAAGAAGCCTTGGGCATAATTAACTATATCCACTCCGCTTGCGGTGCTTGTCCCGTCGCCGTACCAAGCAGAACCCCCTGAGCTTCCGCTACCACCGTTACCGCCGGTGTTGCCTGTTCCTGTGGAGGGGGTGGAGGGGTTAATGTTCTGCATTGCATCTTGCTCCGCTTGAAGGCGCTTTAGCTCTTCAAGGGCAGTTGTCATGTTGCTTACCTGACCGTTTAAAGTTGCTTGCATAGAGGCAATTGCCTCAAGCTGCTGCTGGTATTCGGCAGAGTCTGCCGAAAGAGATGCCAGCACGGCCTCCACTTCAGCCTGCTGAGCTAATAGCTCTGTCTGCTTTTCCTGATATTCTTCAACAGCCTCTTGCTGAACAGCGATTTGAGCCTCTGTCGCCGCCTTATTTTCCTCAACCAGTTTTTGAGCCGCCCTAACATTATCAATAAGCTCGCTGTCATGCCTGCTTATTTCCTCGATGCAGTTTATTCTGCTTAAAAGGTCTGTGAAAGAGCTTGCCTTAAAGAGAATTGATATGTATGAGACAGACCCGTTTTCTTCCATAGCACGTACACGGGTGTGAAAATGCTCTATGGCCCTTTTTTCCTCCAGCCTGCTTTTTGCAAGCTCATCTTCCATTTGAGCAACGGCGCTTGTGTAGGTTGCTATGAGCTGGGTGAGGGTATCAATCTCCTGTACGGTCAGCTCGATTTCCTGAGAAAGCAGGTCAAGCTGCTGGGTTTTTGCGTCAAGCTCATTTTGCAGGGCGTTTGCCTGAGCCTGAACTTCGGATTTTTGGCGGGCAAGAGAGCTTTGTTTGGCTTTTAGTGCGTCAAGCTCCTGCTGGCTGACGGCGGATACGCCGGTTGCCAGTAGCAAGAACGAAAGAACAAAGGCAAGACATAAGGCCAAAATGCGTTTGGACGTCGTTTTGTTATGTAAAAAAGTCTTGGTTATCATGCTTGGTGTTTTCCTTTCGCCACGCTTAGGGGGCAGCCGTTTCGGTTGGTGAACTACCTATCCGCTCAATTGTAACTCTTTTGATACCTTTTTTCAAGTACATATTGCATGAAAGAGCTGGCAATTTAGATTTTTAACAAAAAAATCACATATTTCTTTGGAAGGGTCAGCCTGCGATGCTTGGTTAATACCGGTCGAGGAGAAAGATACTGTCAATTTTTCGGAGACGAGGGCCTTCCTCGCTTAACATTTTTCCATTAGTCGGATATAAAACTCGGCAGCTCGGGCAGCAGTTTCCGTACGGATGCGTTCGTTGTTGCCGTGGATGGTCTGGCGCTCCTCCGCTGTTAAATCCATGGCGGAAAAACGGTAGACATGATTGGAAATTCTGCCGTAATGGCGGCTGTCGGAGCATTGCACCATAAGATAAGGGGAGACGAGGCAACCGGACCATGTTTCCCCCACAGCCTGTGCAACTTTGTCCCAAGCTGGGCAGTCTGTTTCGGAGATGGGGCTGGGGTTCATGTTGTCGCCGACTTCAAGGACAACGTCATCATTGCCCACAACCTTTTTAATATAAGAAACGGCAGAATCCACAGTATCTTCGGGGTTTAAACGGATGTTTGAAACCATGCTGGCCGAGGGAGGAATAACGTTTGCCGCCACACTTCCCTCCATCTGAGTAAAGGCTACTGTTGTGCGCATAAGGGCGTTTAATTCGCCGCCGCTTTTTTTGCAAATCATGTCAAGCAGGCCGGAAAACAGCCAAAGGTTTGCAAAAATCATCCGATAAAGGAAGCTGGAGTGTCGGCCAAGGGTGTCGAACATCTTGGCGGCAGGGGCGGTTAAGTGGGCCTTGAAGGGTTTTGCCTCTACTCGGCGGCAACTCTCGGAAAGAATGCCCACAGGAGTATGTACAGGG
>JAAYFX010000347.1 GCA_012728025.1 Clostridiales bacterium | reverse complement strand
CTCACGTTCCTTTTCAACCACAGCGGGCATCTGGCGACTAACACAGTAATAACGCAAAGCGTCAACTGTATGGGTAACGTCGTGGGGTTCGGTTGCGTATTTGTTGGGGTCTTTCTCGTCGCACTGCACCGCCGCAAGGTCGTCAATCAACCGCTTGCAGTTATCGAAAATCAAAAGCCCCGGCTTGCCATCTTCCATATTAGCTAAAAGGTTCTTCATCTGTAAAGCACCCTGCGCTCGGTCATTGGCAACCTTTATAATCGAAACGTCATTTAACAAAAAGTCCTCTGCCATGGTCTTGCCATCAGTGCGCTGACGGTTCCACATATCGGGCGGGGCAAAGGTAATCTCTATCCTCTCACTAGGCAAAGTGTGGGAATGTATCTCTTTGGCAGCGTCCTTAACAATTAACTCTGGTTGACAAAACTCACGATACACATAGCTGCGCCCGTCAGTATCAACCGCAACCCAATAGCAGGCAAACATATCCAAACCGTAGTCAAAGGCTCTGTAGCGCCGCCAACCATCAGGAATGGGGAAGGGCTTAACAACGTGCCTTGCAGTTGTAAACTCGTCGAAGTACGCACCGCCTAAAGCATCCCAATCGCCATATCTGTGCGCTGCGCGCATCTTCTCCGGTAAGGAGGATAGCATCTGGACATAGGCAGGGGAGTGCTTCATCAGTTGCTCGTTATCCTCAACAGAAGCAAAGATAAACTTATAATCTTTAGGGTTCTCGTTTTCTTCCGGATTCTCACTGTCCGTCTTAAAGTCCCTGTCGATAAACAAACGCTTTACCCATCGATGGCCTATGCCGCCGGGGTTACAGGTGACGTAAAACCGCTTAGGTATCTTGTTGACACCACGCAAGCAACCGCCAAGCATACGAAATTGATGCTCGGTAAACTGGGTTGCCTCGTCCATGAATATCCAGTCATATTCTTGACCCTGATAGTTTTCAGCCGTGCTGTCATAGTTGAAGTGTCCAAACTTAATCGTAGACCCGTTAATGAAGTACATGATATGGGTCGAGTTGTTATACTCCGCAAGGTCTTGTGGAATAAACTTCTTCAAAGGCTCGATGTGGTTCTCTAATAAATCCGAATACTGTCGGCGTACAATCAAAACACGAATGCCGGCATACTTAACACAACCCAAGGTCGCAAGCCGCTGAACAGCCCACGACTTACCGCCGCCCCTCGCACCGCCATAGCCGGTGTACAAAGCCTTGGACTTGAAAAACTCCGCCTGCTTGGGGTTGACCTCGCCAAAGTCAAGCTTAATCTTATTCACGTTTCCATCGGACACAAACGTTTGCTTATTCGCTGTACTCTTTCTAGGTCTTGCCATGTCAACTCCAATCAAAAAGCCAATCAACAGTTTCCAAAAAGGAAATAGTTAATTGGCTCAAAGGCTCTGAATATGTAATTATTCTTCTATCACTTCTAGTCCGTAAGCAACTGCTCGTTCGGCAACGTGCGTCCGCAAACTACACGCCCCCAGTTCTTCGGGTATAACCGAACGAGCCCTGCCGCTTAGGTAACCTCAGGCGGTTCAGTAGCTCCGCCAAGCTTTATCCAGAACGCCCACAAGTGTGCCGCCACACATAGCGGCCCGTGGGAGGTGTTCAAGTTATGTATCAAACTCAATCTCTGCTTTGCATTGCTTGCACCAGAGCTTTATACCCTTAGCGCAAGCCCCAACAT
>JAAYFX010000076.1 GCA_012728025.1 Clostridiales bacterium | reverse complement strand
GCTTTTACCTAAAACAAGCTATGGTGAAACTGAGCTTATAACAAAACATATTTACCACGAAATTGAAAAAGCCAGCCTTAATGACATTATCATTTCCGTCTCCATTGGCTGGGACACAAAATCCTCCCCCGACCAAAGCATGATGGAGGTTTATGCCAAAGCTGAAGAATGTATGTATAGAAAAAAGCTTACCGAAAGCCAGAGCATGAGAAGTAAAACCATTCAGGTTATAATGAAAACCTTAAACGAAACCAACAAAAGGGAGCGAATTCATTCTTAAAATGTCAGCAAGATAAGCAGGCAAATCGGTGAAGTTCTGAAGCTTGATAACGAGGTTCTTCGGGAAATTGAAACGGCGGGGCTTTTGCACGACATCGGGAAAATTGCCATAGACAGTAACCTTCTCAACAAACCTGACAAACTTACAGATTCTGAATACGAAGTGATTAAAAGGCATCCCGAGGTGGGCTATCACATACTAAAATCCGCAGATGCCTATTCAAGCCTTTCTGACTATGTGCTGTCCCATCACGAGCATTGGGACGGCAAAGGCTACCCCAGAGGTCTGAAAGGCCATGAAATCCCCCTCGTCTCAAGAATTATTTCTATTGCTGATGCCTATGAAGCAATGATAGCAGAACGCCCTTACAGAAAATCCATAAGCAAAGAAGATGCCTTTGCAGAATTAGTGCGTTGCGCCGGCACACAGTTTGACCCCGATATTATTAAGCTTATGATTGAAGATTTTGTGATTTAAACCCAACTTCTTTTCGTCTTGATTTCCATTCCTTTTCTTCTCATAAAAAATAAAATATACGAGGAGACTTCGTATGAAACTAAATTACCGTCAGACCATCTTAGTTGGCTTTGCCTTCCTGTCCATCTGCTCTTTCTGGCAGATGTATGACAATCTTGTTCCCCTTATCCTGAAAAACAACTTTGGCATAGGCGACACCCTATCAGGCTTTATAATGGCCTTGGATAACATACTTGCTGTGTTCCTTTTGCCTCTCTTCGGTGCCTTAAGCGACAAGGTTAACACAAAGCTCGGAAGGCGCACCCCCTTCATTCTTGTTGGCACTGTGCTGGCTGTAATTTTTATGTTGCTGATTCCCTATGCTGCAAATGCCCAATTACTGTGGCTGTTTTTCATAACATTGGGTATGACACTCTTTTCCATGGGAATATACCGCTCTCCTGCCGTTGCCCTTATGCCCGACGTTACCCCTGCCGCCCTGCGGTCTAAGGGAAACGCTGTAATAAACCTGATGGGCGCTTTGGGCGGAATATACACCTTGGTAGTAACAAAGCTGCTTATTCAGGGAAGTGGTGTTCAGGACTATACACCTGTGTTTTTCGCTGTGGCGGTTTTGATGCTTTTGTCTGTTGCCCTGCTTATTTTAACAATCCGTGAAAACAAGCTTCGCATATCAGATATTAAACCAGAGCTGGAAACTAAAACGGAAACGGAGCCGAAGGAAAAGAAAAAAGCCGAAAAGTTGCCTCCCGAGGTAATGCGCAGTCTTATCTTTATTCTTCTCTCGGTGTTTTTATGGTTCATGGGCTATAATGCCGTCACAACTGCCTTCACAAAATATGCCGAAGCAAGCTGGAGCATGAACGTTGGCGCTGCCTCCACCTGTCTTCTGGTTGCAACAGGCGGTGCCATTATAAGCTATATACCCGTTGGCTTTGTCTCCTCAAAAATAGGCCGAAAAAAGGTCATCCTTGCGGGGGTTCTTGTTCTTGCTCTCTGCTTTGGTTCAGGCTTTTTCTTCACGGAGTTTTCTCCCGCTCTTTACCTTATTTTCGCTCTTATCGGCATAGCTTGGGCCTCTATTAACGTTAACTCATATCCCATGGTTGTGGAAATGGGCAACGCAGAGGACATGGGTAAATACACCGGCTACTACTACACTTTCTCCATGCTGGCTCAAATTATAACTCCCATTGTCTCCGGCGCCTTGCTTGAATTTGTGGGTTATTGGACTCTTTTCCCCTATGCCGCCCTGATGGTTGCGGGAGCTTTTGTCACCATGTATATGGTTAAGCACGGGGATAACCGTCCGGATTTGCCCTCGGATAAACTTGAGCTTTTAGGCGCAGAGGACTGAAAGGAGTAAAACTTATGCCCTATATTATAGGTGTCGCTGTCTTGGCCGCACTTTTTCTCCTATACCTGTTTTTAATTTCTCCAAACTTTGGCCGCCGCCCCCAAATGAAAGAGCTTTTTAAGTTTAACTATGCCCATAGGGGATTGCATAAGCTTGAAGCAGGGGTTCCCGA
The DNA here is from genome assembly GCA_012728025.1 of Clostridiales bacterium. Lineage (GTDB taxonomy): Bacteria > Bacillota > Clostridia > Oscillospirales > Oscillospiraceae > UBA2658. The sequence goes on along the minus strand of JAAYFX010000076.1, from coordinate 12,874 downwards.
AAATTCCCTTGCCGCCTTTGCCGCCGCTGCCGACGGGGGCTTCGGCATGGAGCTTGACGTGCAGATTACAAAAGACGGGGGACTTGTGGTTTTTCACGACTACAATCTTTCTCGCATCTGCGGCGTTGATGGGGAAATAAAAGATATGATAGTCTCGGAGCTAAAGCTTTTTCCTCTTAGCGGCACAAGTGAATGCATTCCTTCCTTTGACGAGGTGCTAAGCCTTGTTAATGGCAAAGCCCCCCTTGTTGTCGAAATAAAGGGCGAATCCATGGATACGACTGTCTGCCAAAAGGTATATGCCGCCTTACAGGGCTATTGTGGTGACTATGTCATAGAGTCATTTAACCCTGTTTACCTGCACTGGTGGCGGAAAAACGCTCCCCATGTACTGCGGGGGCAACTTTCCGCAAACCTTCTTAAAGAAGATGTCAATGGTTTTTCTGACTGGGTAAAAAAATGGGTGATTAAAAACCTCTTGACAAACTTTTACATAAAACCGGACTTTATCGCCTATGACTGGCGGGACGAAAAGGGTCTTAGCTTTCGCCTTTGCAGGGATTTATTTAAAGCGCCCTCGGCTTTCTGGACGGTGGGGAACGAAGAAACCTTTCAAAAACTTAAGTATAAGTGCGACACTGTGATTTTCGAGGGCTTTCTCCCATCGTCGGAAGTTTAAAGAACAAAAGATGCAGCTATCAAATATATCTCCAGCGAAGGTTTTTCCAAAATGTCAAAAACCTTTGTAATTGAGCTATCAAAACAAAAACAGCCGAAAACCTTTGAAATAAATGGTTTTCGGCTGTTTTTTAAAGCTGATACTGTCTTAATCAGAAGCTTTATGAGATATTCTTTTTAAACGCACGAACAATCCAAAGAAGTATTACAGAGCCTAGCACGGCAACAAGCAGGCTCCATACATTAAAACCTGTAACACCTTCGCCGCCTATGAGATTCATTACAAACCCGCCGATTACGCCGCCGACAATTCCCACGACAATGTTTGCCAAAGCTCCCATTTCTTTATTGTGTCCGGTAATCATACTGGCAATCCAGCCTGCCAAAGCTCCTATTATAATCCAGCTTAAAAAACCCATATCGCATTCCTCCTTTGAGCTAGTGTATGAGTTTTTTAAGCTTTAATTCTCCTAGGGTTTTAAAAATTTTTTAAAATGTTTTTATGGTTTTTGTTGCAATAATATCAACGCCTGTGCCGCAAACATTTTCCAAAACCACGTCTCCTACCTTAAGGGGAGCCTTAACTTTAAGCCCTTTTAAGGCAAGGATACAGTCAAAAATCATGCTCTTTGGTATGTCTGTGCGGGTTTTTACAGGCAGTCTTGAGCTTTCTCCGCCTATAACTTCAACTGTACTTGTAACTATTCTTGTGGGGTTTGTAAGCTCCTTGCGAGCATAGACATCCCCCCGCTTACAGGTGTTTCCTGTGACAGAAACAATCTCCCCTTTATTAATTTCAGCAGTGACCTGACAGCCAAGGGGGCAACTTATGCAGGTAAGTGTCCTTTTTTTCATAATCAGCCCTCCTCTATACTAATTGTGATGCTCTTTGCCTCGGGCTTTTCACAAAGCTTTGCTTTGTGGAGCTTTATATCTTCCATCTCACTGGGAGCCATAACAGGGCGCTTACGGCGGATTATTTCCTCGCCATCCAGCTTTACGCTTATGTATCTGTCTTTATAAACTCCGCCCACACGGAAACGCACAGTTACAAAGTCCTCCATAAGCTCGGGGTTAACGGTGGAGGGAACAGTATAGCGAACTCCGTTTTTCCCCTCAATCGTTATGTTCTGTTCCGCCTTAGCCCCAGAGCCTTTTTTAACATAACGTGCGGCATTTTTGCCGGCTAAGGCTGCCTCCTCAGACACATAGTCCACCAAGTCATGTACGTGTAAAACATTGCCGCAGGCAAAAACCCCCTCACAGCTAGTTTCAAGCCTGTCGTTTACTAAGGGGCCGTTTGTAACAGGGTTCATTTCAATGCCGATTTCCTTAGACAGCTCATTTTCCGGAATAAGCCCCACAGATAAAAGCAGGGTGTCACAGTCAAAATCTTCTTCAGTTCCGGCTATGGGCTTAAAGTTTTCGTCAACCTCGGCTATGGTAACTCCTGTCACTCTCTCCTTGCCCCGTATGTCAACAACTGTGTGGCTAAGCTTTAGGGGTATGCCATAGTCATCAAGGCACTGGACAATATTGCGCTTAAGACCGCCGGAATATGGCATAAGCTCTGCAACTGCCTTTACCTTTGCCCCTTCCAAGGTCATCCTTCTTGCCATAATAAGCCCAATGTCTCCGGAGCCTAAAATAACAACCTCACGACCGGTCATAAAGCCCTCAATGTTAACAAGGCGCTGGGCAGTTCCGGCAGAGAAAATGCCCGCCGGACGGTAGCCGGCTATGTTAAGGGAGCCTCTTGGCCGCTCCCTGCAGCCCATGGCAAGGATAATGGATTTCGCCTCAATGGAAAACATACCATCACTGCTGTTCATTGCAACAACACGCTTATTTTTTTCGATATGCATGACCATGGTGTTAAGCTTATATTCAATGCCCAGCTCACAAACCTTGTCTATAAAACGCTCGGCATATTCAGGCCCCGTTAGTTCTTCCTTAAAGGTGTGCAGGCCAAAACCATTATGAATGCACTGGTTAAGTATTCCTCCAAGCTCATGGTCACGCTCGAGGATTAAGATGCTGTCTGCCCCTGCCTGTTTTGCCGCCTTGCCTGCTGCAAGCCCTGCCGGCCCTCCGCCGATTATTACTATATCGTATTTCATATGGGGCATCCTCCTAAATCCAGTCTTTGTTGCGGCCTAACACAATTCGGGATTCTTTGCCGGATTTGGTCAGGTCGCACATTTCCATATTAAGCTCTTTTGCTATAATTTCCATTACCTTCGGTGTGCAAAAGCCTCCCTGACAGCGGCCTGAGCCTGCTCTCACCTGACGCTTTATGCCGTCTAGGGTTTTCGCTCCCAAGGGTCTGTGAATTGCCTCTATTATTTCCCCAGCCGAAATCATCTCACAGCGGCAGACAATGGTTCCATACTCGGGCTTTTCTTTAATAAGCTTTGTGCGCTCACCCTCGCTTAAGCCGCTGGGGTCAAAAACTGCTTTGCGGGTGGCGATAAAATCATCCTTTTCCTCAAGCCCCAGCCTTTTTTTAATCAAATCTGCAAGCATTTCCCCTATGGCGGGGGCGGCTGTCAGCCCCGGTGATTCTATGGCGGCACAGTCGAAAAATCCGAGAGCCTCCGAAAGCTCGCCTATTATAAATTCATGCCCCTGCTCGTGGGCACGAAGCCCCGCAAAGGAGGTTATAACCTGTCTCATGGGAATATTTTTAACAGTGTGTTTGGACTTTTCCAAAACAATGTCCAGCCCTTCACCAGTTGTATTTGTGGCCTCCTTATCGGTAACATCTATGGCAGTTGGCCCAACCAAAAGATTTCCGTCCACTGTGGGTGTAACTATAACTCCCTTGCCCATTTTGTTCGGCAGCTCAAAGACAGTTTTTGAAACATACTGCCCCGCCGTTTTGTCAAGAAGGTAATAATCTCCCCGTCTGGGTATAATCTTAATCTTCTTTTCCGCAAATATATTGTGGAATTTATCTGTGTATAACCCTGCCGCATTAACCACACAGCGGGTTTTTATATTTCCGTTTTCAGAGTGCAAAACAAAGCCGCCCTCGCATTTTTCAATATCCATAATTTCAGTGTTAAAGCGAAACTCAACACCGTTTTCATTGGCGTTTTCCGCCATGGCAATGTTCATAACAAAGGGATTTATTATGCCGCCAGTAGGTGCGTGTAAGGCGGCGCAGACCCCGTCTGCCAGATTTGGCTCCATTTCAAGGAGCCTGTTTCGGTCTGTTATGACCTCCAAGCCACGAACCCCGTTTGCAAGCCCCCTGTCATAAAGGGCATAAAGGTCACCAAGTTTTTCAGGGTCGGTGCAGACCACAAGGGAGCCGTTTCTTTTAAAAGGAATGTCAAGGTCATCGCAAAGCTTATCCATCATAAGGTTTCCCCTAAGGTTAAGCCTTGCCATAAGAGAACCGGTTTCAGCGTCAAAGCCCCCATGGACTATGGCGCTGTTGGCTTTTGAGGTGCCGCAGCAAACATCCTCGCATTTTTCCACCACACAGATGCGGGCCTTATAGCGGGATAGCTCTCTTGCCGTAGAGGCGCCGGACACTCCGGCTCCGATTATAACAACATCGTACATACTTATTCTCTCTCCTTTACAAAAGGAGCCCAGCGGCCATGATAAATTAATCAAGGCCGCAAGGCTCCCTTCTCAAAATCTCAATGGGAGTGCTTTCATTTAGTTTTATAAAGACGAAGCCTTCACCTAGCTCAAATCTTTATCCGATTGTTCTAAGGCTTAGTTTTCCTTTGCCCAGCCAAAGCTGCATTTAACGGCACGGTCCCAACCCCTGACCATTTCATCACGCTCTTCCATGTCGATTTCAGGGGTGAACACACGGTCGATTGCCCAGTTTTTTAAAACGTCCTCTTTGTTCTTCCAATACCCCACCGCAAGTCCTGCAAGGTAGGCCGCCCCCATGGCGGTGGTTTCCACGCATTTTGGTCTGTGAACTGGAGCTTGAATAAAGTTTGACTGCATCTGCATAAGAAGGTTGTTTGAGGAGGCTCCGCCGTCAACCTTTAAAGCCGCAAGGTCTATGCAGGAATCTGCCTTCATGGCGTTAAGTACGTCGTTTGTTTGATAGGCAAGGCTTTCAAGAGTGGCTCGGATTATATGGTATTTATTAACCCCACGGGTAAGCCCCACTATGGTTCCCCTTGCATATTGGTCCCAGTATGGAGCACCAAGTCCTGTGAAAGCGGGAACCACATAGCAGCCGTTGGTGTCTAAAACCTTGCCAGCCATATATTCGCTGTCGGAGCTGCTATCAATAAGCTTCATCTCATCACGAAGCCACTGGATTGCCGCTCCCGCAACGAAGATAGAGCCTTCAAGGGCATATTGAACCTTGCCGTCGAGTCCCCATGCTATGGTGGTTACAAGGCCGTTTTTGGAAAACACCGGCTTTTCCCCTGTGTTCATAAGTAAAAAGCAGCCTGTGCCGTATGTATTTTTCGCTTCTCCTGCCTTAAAGCAGGTCTGACCGAAAAGGGCCGCCTGCTGGTCGCCGGCAGCACCGCTTATTTTTATGGCTCCGCCGAAAAGGGAGGGAACCGTCTCACCGTAAATGACGCTTGAAGGCATGGCCTTGGGCAGCATTGCTTTGGGAATGTCCATCTCCTTTAAGATTTCTTCGTCCCATTCAAGAGTGTTTATATTAAAAAGCATTGTGCGAGAGGCATTTGAATAATCTGTCACATGGGCGCCTCCCCCTGTAAGCTTCCAGATAAGCCATGTTTCAATAGTGCCGAAAATAATTTCGCCCTTTTCTGCTCGGCTGCGGGCCTCCGGCACATTGTCAAGAATCCATTTAAGCTTTGTGCCGGAAAAATAAGCGTCAATAACAAGACCTGTTTTCTGGCGAAAAGTATCTACCAAGCCCTTTTCTCTAAGACTGTCACAGTATTCACTGGTTCTTCTGCACTGCCAGACAATTGCGTTATAAATAGGCTCGCCGGTGTTTTTATCCCAGACAACCGTTGTTTCACGCTGATTTGTAATGCCTATGGTCGCAATGTCCTCTGCTGTCGCTCCAATTTTGCTCATAGCCTCAACGGCAACGCCCAACTGGGTTGCCCAAATTTCATTAGCATCATGCTCTACCCAGCCGGGCTTTGGAAAGCGCTGGGTAAACTCTTTTTGAGAAGCGCTGCACACCTCACCTTTTTCATTGAATATAATGCAACGATTGCTGGTGGTGCCCGCATCCAGAGCCATCACATACCTTGCCATGAATTAAACCTCCTAATATAATATAGCCTCGCCCTTTTCCATGGAAAGAAAATCATACTAAAGTGTCCAAACCGTAGGGTTTGTGGTGGAAACGGAAATGGCTCCCGAATCCAATGCGTGAACCACATCCTCTTTTTCCGCAATAAGGCCGCCGGCAATAACCGGAACCTTAACACTTTTGCTAACCTTGCGGATAATCTTAGGCATAAGCCCCGGCAAAATTTCTATACAGTCTGGAGAGACATTGTCAAGCTGCCGAGGTATGTTTGACAAGGCCATAGAATCCAAAAGAAAAAAGCGCATTATGGATTTTAGCCCCAATTCCTGAGCCCTTTTTATAAGCTGGGGTCTTGTGGATATAATCCCGTCTGCCTTTGTGTTTTTTGCCACATAGTCCACAACAATTTCCTTTGCGCTAAGACCGCTTATTAAATCCACATGTATAAAGGCAAGCTTTCCTGCATCTTTGGTTTTAATTGTTATATCTTGCAGATTGCATATGTCGCCAAACAGGATAAAAACAATCCTTATATCCGGAAGCTGACAGCATCTTTCCAACCCCTGCATATCCTTTACCGCCGCTATTATCGGATTCATCTCCAAAATGCGAAATAAGCTCTCGTCCATTTTTAGCTCAGCCTCCTTTATAAATAGCAGCTTATGCCGCCAGCAACTTTAGGGAAAATTGCGCCTGAAAGCGCTTGTTTAAGCCTTAATTAAAAAAGCACAGGCTGTTCCGACATTTCTGCCGGAACAAACTGCACTCATTAACTCCATAAGTTTTCATATGTATAATAAAATATATCACTATATCTGTCATTTAGCAAGGGTTTCAAATGTTTTTTTCCTTATTTTCGAGACTTTTTTAAGTTTTCTGAGCACCTATTAGCTTATTTCCTTCCCTGTTCTTAAAAAATGAATAGAATGTTTTCCATGGTTTAGCCTTAAGAATATACCTATTTCCCATAACCCGCATATAATGCTTGGGGTGATAATTATGGACCCGTGTACCTTAAACGTGTTTATAGCGGCCTTGACAAATCATTTTTACACGACTTTATCAAGGGATGACTTTATTTCCCTTGGCATTATATTGCGTGAATTAAGTAAAACCATGCTTAACACCTTAGTCTATGAAGATTTTTGCCGCCCGCCGGATAAGACTTCGGCAGAGGAAATAGAGGATTTAGAAATAGCTGACTTAGACTAAAAATCTCCCCAGTCAAACACTTTTTCCAAATCATGTCCACATACATAATTTTCCACAGGCCTTACGCCAAGACCCATATTGGTAAAAACTACTCCTTGTTTTACTTGTTACAAATAGTTACAATGTCAAAAAAGCAAGGAGGCCCCCCATGTTCAAAAAAATCCTTACATTTATTTTTGCCGCAATGCTTATTTTCTCCCTTTCCTCTGCGGCGGCTGCCGTTTCCCTTTCGGTGGACTCTAGGGAGATTAGCCAAGATGTATATCTTATAAACAGCACTACATATGTGCCCATAAGAGCCGTAAGCGAGACTCTCTCTGCCGATGCCAAAATTTCTTGGGAAGGGGGCAGGGCAATTGTTAAAACCCCCCAGCTTACAATAACAGCCCGCCCCGATAACTGTTATATTGAGGCAAACGGCCGTATGCTTTATGTACCGGATGGCGTAAGGCTTATAAACGGCCGAACCCTAGTTCCGGTTCGTGTCTTAGCTAAAGCCTTCGGGGCCGAGGTTAGCTGGAACCCTGCCGCTGTGAAGGCAAGTCTTATAAGGGGAAGCGGCACCATAGCTTCCGGAGAGCAGTTTTATAACAGCGATAGTGTTTACTGGCTGTCTCGGATTATAAGCGCCGAAAGCGAGGGGGAGTCTCTCCATGGAAAGATTGCCGTTGGTAATGTTATACTAAACAGGACGAAAAGCCCTTCATATCCCAACACAATTTATGAGGTTATCTTTGATAATAAATGGGGTGTTCAGTTTACCCCCACGGCAAACGGAAGCATATACAAGGAGCCTTCCGCCGAAAGTGTTTTAGCTGCCAAGCTCTGCCTTGATGGGGCATCTGCTGCGGGGGAAAGCCTTTACTTTTTAAACCCGCAAATCGCCACAAGCTTTTGGATAAGCCAAAGCTGCAGCTATGTTACAACTATCGGAAACCATGTTTTTTACGCCTAAAATTTTACACTATCTAACAAAAGCATTTCCCCCTGAGGGGACTCTTTCACTTGACACAGAAGGTATAAAAGGGTATTCTGAAAACACGCTAAGTGTATGTTGCCGCTTTATGCTCAAATTCGGCTTAACTTTAGCTTTCGTAGAAAAGCATGATGTCGGGAGTTGTTTTTGTTTGGATGATTTTTTGTTGGTAATGAAGGCGCTTTCGGATGAAACGCGCCTGAAAATACTTGACCTTTTGTTAAACTATGATTTCTGCGTGGGTGCCCTTTCAAGGCAGATAGGAATTTCCGAGGCCGCCGTTTCCCAACACCTTCGGGTGCTGCGTAAGGCAGGTCTTGTCAGCGGTGAAAAAAGAGGGTATTACACCCACTATGACGTAAAAAGGGAGCTTATCGACGAAGCCTCCAAGGCTTTGCATGGCATCGCCTCCTTAAAAGGCCCCCGTAAGGGCTGCAAGCAGCACCTTACAGGAAACCATCTGTATTGCGCAAATAAAAATCCGGAACTTTTAAAAAATCCGGAGTCTGCGCCTGCGGAAACTGCCGGAAGCGTATAGCTATCATCTTTATACTTAAAAAGGGTTGAGCCTATGAGGGTTCGGCCCTTTTGTTTCTTTAATAGCAAAAAGTCTGCTCATGAGCATTTTAAGCAGGCTCATATACATGGCTTTTACTTTACGTAAAAGACTGGTTTTTCCCATTTTTTCAGCTCTTCTGCAACTGTGTCGATTTGACTTTACAGTATAATCGGTGTATGATTTACAAATACTAGAAGATAGGTTTTATTAGTCCAATTTGCTATGAGGTGGATACTTATGTTTAAACAGTCAAAATTATTAATCCCATTTGCGGCAGTTGCCGGTACATCGGCAGCCCTTGTCTGCCTTACAAAACCTGCAAAGGCTACAAAAGAGCAAAAAGCTCCCTTTGTGGGACGCAACTTTGCCCACAGGGGGCTTTTCAGCCCCGACCAGTTCATCCCTGAAAACTCTCTTTCAGCTTTCGAGCTTGCAGCCGATTCCGGCTATGGCATAGAGCTTGACGTGCGGCTTACGGCAGATGACAGGATAGTTGTTTTCCATGATGACAGCTTAGAGCGAGTCTGCGATGTCGAAGGCAGCATTGAGGACAGCACTTGGGCCCAATTAAAGAAGCTTCCCTTATATGAATCTGATGAATACATTCCCCTGCTAAGCGACGTTTTGAATGTTGTCGGCGGGAGAAGCCCCATAATAATAGAGATTAAGCCCACAAAGCGCAAGTATGAGCTATGTGAGCGCCTGATGGAATTTATCCGAAGCTATAACGGTGAAATTTGCGTCCAGAGCTTTGACCCTAAGATACTTTCATGGTTTAAGAAAAATGCTCCTGATGTTTTGAGGGGTCAGCTTTCCCAGCCCGCCGGTGATTTTGGCCCTGATGTTTCCTCGGTAAAAGCCTTCGCTGTGGGAAATCTTCTTACAAACTTTATTTCCCGCCCTCATTTTGTGTCGTACAAGATAGGTAAAAGACCTCCCCTTGTAAAGCTGTGCTATGTTCTTGGAGCTATGAAGGTTGCCTTCACCGCTCACGACCCCTCACCGGAGGGAGCAAACGACGCTGTTATTTTCGAGCATTTTACCCCCGCTCCGAAGTATAAGTAAAAAAAATTGAGTTTTCCAAAACTTTATTATCCCGCCATACTTTCCTAGAACAAAAAAGCATGAAAACCAGTTAAGGTTTTCATGCTTTTTTTACGGTTCTATCCGCATATTGCCGCACATCTCGGCCTGCCGCAAAAGGTCTCGCCATCATGGCAACAGATTAAAATAAAGCAGTCCTGCGGTCATAAAGGGAAAGCCGTCTCCAAAATCCGCTTCGGAGACGGAGCATAATTTTAGCCTTCTTGCAACTTGTCAACTTCTTCTTTTATGGAGTAGTATCCAGTTTTCCACTTTTCGGCAGCCTCGGTGTCACCCTTGGCAACTGATTTTAAGTAGTAACTTCGATACACCTGTGACTTGCTTTTAAGCAAACCAATTCTAGCTTCTCTAGTCATATTTATGCACCTCCTATTCAATTATATCATATGAGGTCAAATTTCCGAAAAATTGCTCTGTTTTTTATACTTTTTGCTGAAAATTAAAGAGCTTATTATAAGTAAAAAGCTTTTCCCAGCGGCACAAATGCCGCCCCAACGGAAGGTGCACCCCTTCATATTCAGCACAAACGCCATAAACCCTCTTCTTTTCTTAGTCTTATAAGGGCATCTTGCCCAAATAAAGCAATAATCCGAACCCTTCACTGACAGGTAGAACCTGCCTTGAAGGGTTCGGATTATATGTGCTTGGTGGACGATACAGGACTTGAACCTGTGGCCTCCCGCACGTCAAGCGGATGCGCTACCAGCTGCGCCAATCGTCCATTTGTCAGCGAGGGTTATTGTACACTATAAGAAGGGGTTTTGTCAAGAGTGATTTTATAAACCCCTCTTTTACTTTCCTGAATCCGGAATAATCAATCTTAGTGTATCAGGTTTTCTATAAGCTCCCTTATAACCCCAATAACTCCGCAGGCCAAAATTGTTGAAATTACACCTGTTTTCCATTTTCTAAGTACGAAAAATACCCCCAAAGCAATAAACGCCGAAAAAAGGTCTAAGGTGTTTAAAGAAACGGCGGCCTCCCCCCAAAGAGCCTGAATTAATATATCCACAGCGGCAAGACCTATTAAAGCCACGACTCCGGGTTTTAAGCCGGAGAGAATATCCTGCATAAAGGTTAGGTTTCTGTATTTTCTATAAATGAAATACAAAATTGTCACAATTATAAAAGGCGGTATAATAAAGCCAAGGGTAGAAAGCACAGCCCCCAAAACACCTGCGGTTTTTATGCCCACAAAGGTTGCGGTATTTATGGATATAGGCCCCGGAGTCACCTGTGAAATGGTTAAGAGGTCTGAAAACTCACTCATTGTAAGCCAGTGGTTTTTCATAACGCATTGCTGGGAGATAAGGGGTAAAACCGCATAGCCACCGCCAAAGGCGAGAGCACCTATATATAAAAAATTAAGAAATAGTTTAAGGTATATCAAAGCTTTTTCCTCCTGCGCCTTGAAATCGCTCCCATGATTATTCCCGCTATACCACAGGAAATTATTATAAATGCGGCGTTTATATCCAGAAAAAAGGCCACAAGAAAGGCCAGCACAATAATTGCTATGGATGGCTTCTCTTTCTCCTTAAAGTACGGAGCTGCCATGGAAAAAACCGTATCTGCAATAACTGCTGCAATACCGGCGCTCATCCCTCTAAAGGCGGCAGATACATATCTGTTATCCCGTATTATTTCGTAAAAGTAGCTTATTACGGATAAGATGAGCAGGGGCGGCAGAGCCGTTCCCAAAACCGCACAAATTGCACCCCAAAAGCCAAGGAGGCGATAGCCCATAAGGGCCGAGGTGTTTATAACCATTGCCCCAGGGGCAGACTGCCCAAGAGCTGTAAGCTCTGTAAGCTCCGTTTCACTTATCCAACCAAGCTTTTTTACAAAACGCTCCCGCATAAGAGGAATCATCACATAGCCCCCGCCAATGGTGAAGGCTGAAATTGAAAAAGTGTGGACGAAAATTGTCCAATGTGAGAGCTTTGATATATTCTTACCCAAGGCTTTTTCCTTTCCGAGAAATTTCGCAAACACTTGTATCATTGGGATTGCTCAAGTTCTTAAAATATCCACAGCGGCGGAGGAGAAGCCCCTGCCGCCGCCGTGTATAGTTGTTTTTAAGGGTTTAGTCAACGTAAACTTTGCATTCCACAGCGGCATTATATAGCCTTGCTATAATGGTTGCCGTGCCCCTGCCAACTCCTATTACAAGCCCATCGCTGCTAACTGTACATATAGATTCGTCCGTAGAGCTCCACTCCACAGTGCCTTCAATCTCTATGGGGAAATGGTTGGTGCCAAGGGGCGTCGTCTCGCCCACATGGGTCAAAAATTCCGTGCGCTCGTCGTTGTTATAGGTTATTTTCATCCATTCCACATTAGGCGTGGGGGCAGGTGTGGGTCTTGGAGTCGGCGAAGGTGTGGCCTCAATCTCCTGAGATGGTGAGGGCGTTTCTTCTAAAACCGGTGAATCATAACCGCCCTTAAGAGTTGTTGTAATAAGGACTATAACCGCTATAATAACGGCGGCCACAAGGCAAAGCCCAAAAATAAACTGCCACTTTGCATTTTCCTCGGCACGACGGTTTGCCGCTGTGCCCGTTCGCACTGTGTCGGAATTAGCAGGTGTGCGGGCGCTGGGGTTTTGCTTTTTTGTTCCGCAGGCAGGACAGGATGCCTTCATAAACGAAAACTCCTCTCCGCATTTGGGGCAGATTTTGTTTTTTAAAAATCCCATTGCCGCACTCCTTTTCAGCTTTAAACACTGTTTTATCCTTGTTTATCTTAGCTGACTAACTAAGAATAAAAGTCTTTTATATGCTGATTATGATACTACTTTTCCCGTCGCTAGTCAAGCATATACAGCTCCTGTGGGGATTGGAAGTATTGAAAATGTATTAGCGCTTTGTCCATACTGCCTTCCTTATTCATTAATTCTTGCAATCGAGATTATGAAATGCTATAATAAATATTTGTAACAAATGTAATCTATATCAGAAAAGTGGAGATACAGTGAATAATTTAAGAAACATCGCAATAATAGCCCACGTAGACCACGGCAAAACCACCTTGGTCGATGCTCTTTTGGCCCAAGGCGGGGCTTTTAGGGAAAAGCAGTCTGTTCAAGACAGAGTTATGGACTCCAACGATTTGGAGC
>JAAYFX010000075.1 GCA_012728025.1 Clostridiales bacterium | reverse complement strand
GCTCAATAAAAAAAGATGTTGACAATCTTCTTGCACTGGAAAAGGCGGACAAGCTAAAGCGCGGCGCATTTGCCGACTGCAATACTGCAGCCAAAGAGCTAGGCATGACGATATCAAGTCGATGCAAGCTAATTGTGCCGAAGAAGGAAGAAAACAGGCCGATTAACAAATTCGCGGCGATTCAAAGCGGGTAAGTGATACGGAGGGCAATTGTGGAGAATTTGAAAACGTGGTGTGTTTATTGCCACACAAACAAGGTTAATGGCAAGAAATACATAGGAATAACGGGCCAAGAACCGACGTACCGATGGAATAATGGCGAGGGTTACAAACGATTCCCTCGCTTTTATAATGCCATAAAACATTATGGATGGGACGCGTTTACCCATGAAATTTTATATACCGGGCTTACAAAAGAGGATGCAGAGCAGCTTGAAATCAATATGATTGCAAAATATAAAACCCAAGACAGCACCACGGGATATAATTTAGCGGTCGGCGGAGGAGTTAATTGCGGATTTCACAGGACGAATGAATTTAAAGCAAAATTATCGGCCTCGCGAAAAGGACTACGGTCTGGAGATAAGCATCCGCTTTGGGGAACGCATAGAAGCGAAGAAACCAAAGAGCGTATAAGAGTTGCAAACGTCGGAAAGCCAAAGTCTGATTATACGCGTAAAAAAATGAGCAACTCTGCGCTCGCAAGGTGGTCTGACGATAATCAAGCAGAACGGAAACATTTGAGAGAGTTGAATGTCGGAGCAAATAGCGCGAAAGCAAAGAGAGTCGTGTGCATTGAAACAAACCTCTTGTATAATTGCATAAGAGATGCGGAAAGAGCAAACGGAATTGCCGCGGGCGGCATAACAAGGTGCTGTAAAGGCGAAAGGCACACGGCCGGAGGCTTCCGCTGGGCATATGCCGAGGCGGTGAGCGATGGTGTCTGACTACACAACAGAATACGCAGAATACGTCGTAAAAAACGGAAGATACCAAGACACTGACGGATTATGTGGGGCTTTGCATATAGCAGCTTGCCAGAGGCATTTAGATGACTTAAAGCGCCAAAATACGGACGATTTTCCATACTATTGGGACGCAGATGCCGCAAAACGTATTCTTGATTATGCAGGGATGCTTACTTTGTCAGAGGGGTTCAAGCCAATAAAGCTTAAACTAATGGGATGTCAAGCGTTCGATATGTCGTGCACGTTCGGATGGAAAAAACGTTCTAATAATTGCAGAAGGTTTAGAAGAAGATATAAGTCTATTTCGAGGCAACAAGGAAAAACTGTAGAAAATGCTATAATCGGCACTTACATTGCGGGGTTTTCTGGATACAGACAAGGCAAACTGTTTACGGCGGCAACAAAAAAGCGGCAATCCCGTCTTGCGTGGGAGGAAATGTCAAAGTTTATTACGGCTGACCCGGACTTAGCAGAGCATTTCGATATTAAAGATTATAAATCTCTTATCCAGGCGAAACAAACCGAGTGCAGTATCGAAGCGCTGAGCCGCGAGGGTGGGCTTGATGATGGTTTTAGAGCTATCTACATCAGCCTTGACGAATTGCATCAGCAAAAGGATAACAGCATATACAAGGCGCTTTATAACGGCACACGGTCGCTCCCCGAAACGCTTGTTTCAATGATTTCAACGAGGGGCAAGGACTTAAATAGTTTTTGTTTTGAAATGGATAAATACGCCCAAGACGTTCTGCGCGGCGCTTCTGTTGCGGAGGACTTTTTTATAGATATTTACACGATGGATAAAGACGATGATATCTGGGACGAAAAAAACTGGTCTAAATCCTGCCCATTTACTTGCGCAGACGATGAGCGGCTGAACACGCTCCGCACAGATGCACAGACCGCAAAAGATATGGGTGGCATGGAGCTTACCGACTTCCTTGTAAAATCGCTTAACATGTGGGCTTATAACGCTGACAACCAGTACATTGATGTTGAAAAATTCCTTGCTTGTGGCTCTGACAGAAAACTTGACTACTTTGCCGGGCGTGAATGTTATGCCGGGCTTGATTTATCATCTGGCGGTGACTTGACCACGCTTGCGCTTGAAATTCCGTTTATTGAAGATGGCAGACAGAAATATTATTTATGGTCACACTCGTTCATGCCGAGGGCGAGGCTGCAGGAGCATATAAAATCAGATTTAGCGCCATATGACATTTGGGAAAAGGATAAGCTCATAACCGTCACTGGCGGC
>JAAYFX010000074.1 GCA_012728025.1 Clostridiales bacterium | reverse complement strand
TTTCTCGGTACGGGGCTTAAGGTAGGCCTTAGCGGCACGCTTGAAGAATGCGGCTATTTCCTCTTTTTTTGCAAGAATATAAATCGACAAAATAAGCCCCAGAACAAAGTCCGTTATGCCCCCCACAACAGATTTTGCCGTGTTTGCAATATCCGACAAAAAGCCCTTTTCAAAGGCAGTTTCCACATATGACTTGACCTTTGCAAAAAGCTTCACCCATTCCTCGGAGCCGCCGGTGGGTATCAGTGTGTCAAATTCAAACTTTTCTAAAATGGCGTTTATTTGGTCAACAACATCAGACAGGGCAGAGGGCAGGGTTTCGCCTATGATGTCAAAGGCATCCCCCACCTCCGGAACCACAAGAAGTATCAAAATGGCGATGACTCCGGCAACCACAATAAAGCTTGTGAGTAGACCCAGCCCCCGGGCAATTCCTCTGCCTTTTCCGGGAAGCTTTTTTGTAAGAGAGCCGAAAACCTTGGTTTCGGCAAAGCTTACCATAGGCTCCAAAAGAAAGGCTATGCACAGACCAAGGATAACGGGGGTAAGTATACCTACAACATTCATAAACCCCTTCCAAACAGAGGAAAGGTTTATAAGCCCAACGGCAAAGGCAATTGAGCCGAAGATTATATAAATTATTATTTTTATGGTTTTCTTATTAAGCTCCATAGCTTTCTCCTTAGGGCAAAAGCCCCTACTCCCTACTGTCTTTTAGTTCCTTTTGACCTGCCTTGTTTGTGTAAATGCTGTTGCGGTAAACCACAAAGCGGCAAAATAAATATTCCGTCGTAAGGTTAACAAGCATGGTTCCAAGCTGGACTATAAGCCAATGGACTCCTATTTCCGTTAAAGCCACCGTCCACCAAATGGAAAGGGGGGCAAAAACGCAGTAAAACCCAAATATTTTGAGCATGGCCACAGGAAGGTTTGCGGCGGACTTGAAGGTAAACCTTCGGTTTAGGGTAAAGTTCCATAAAACCGACAGTACAAGTCCTATAAAATATGAAAGGCCGTAGTCGTTTCCAAGCCATTCATCCAGCCTTGTGTATTGATCAAGGCTGAAAACCGTGTTTAAAAGTGTTGTGGAGATAAGCTGTATTACCCCTGCGGAAACCGAAAACAGAAAAAACTTCAGTTTCAGCAGGTTTTGCTGTCTTTTGCTCAGGTTAGCTGTCTTATTGTCTTCCATATCTGCCCCCCGCTTTATTGCGCCCATTGCCGCAAGACATAAATGTTCAAATTATATAGCCCTTTATAACCATGACATTATACCACCCGTTGGGAAATTTTCAATACAAAACAGATTAAATCTTAGAAACCCAACCTGCCGCACATCAGCTTTTTTCAAGGCAGAGGGAAAGCCAGCCCCCCTCCTCCTTTTGGGATACAAGGGAAAAGCCCTTTTGCTCCAAGGCCTTTTGAGCCTTCTTTTTTAACGGAGATTTTATGCCGCCGACTATGAGCACTCCGCCTTTTTTGAGCATGCTCATATAAAGCCCCGCCATGGCCACATGGACATCGGCAGCTATATTTGCACAAATAAGGTCGTAGCCTTCGCCTATGTCAAGTCTTAACCTTTCATCTGTAAGGACATTGCCCAAAAACACCTTTAGCCTTTGGGAAACTTCGTTTATCTCGGCGTTTTCTTTGGCGGCGGAAACCGCATCGGGGTTTATGTCTGTGGCATAAGCCTTTTCTGCCCCTAAAAGCAGGGCCGTTATAGCCAGAATTCCGCTGCCGCAGCCAAGGTCTAAAACCCTTTTGCCGTTAAGGGAAGTCTCCTCTATCATTTCCATACAAAGCCTTGTTGTTTCGTCTTGTCCCGAGCCAAAGCAGGCCCCAGGGTCAAGGGTGATTTTAACATCCCCTGCTTCTGGGCTAAAGTTTTCCCATGAAGGGCAGACCACAAGCCTTTTTCCCACTCTTAAGGGCTTGTGGAAGCTTTTCCACGAATTTTCCCAGTCCTCGTTTTCAAAGCCCCGAGTTTTAAGGGAAAAGGGAATGTTCTCCCTTAAAAGCCCCTCTTCCATAAAGGCTGCCGTTTTATTAAGCTGCGCCTTTTCAGAGACATAAATATGTATAAATGCACGACTTTTGTCCTTTTTCGCCAAAGTATCGTCTATATAATCCACCCTGCCGCTTTGAAGCAGGCCGTCAAGCTCCGAATAGTTTTCTGTGTAAACCCCAAGACAGCCGGAAAGGGCCGCCCTGTCCTCAGTTTTTTGAGCGTCACAGGCGCTCACCTCATATATAAGTTCTAACCAGTCTGCTTCCTTCAGCTTCCTTCACACTGCCTTTCCTATTTATTTTCCATTGCCTTTTTAAGCTTTACCCCTGTATAATACAGCACATCCCTTGGAGTAGAATAGGGGGGAGCATAGGCAAAGTCTATGTTTGTAAGGTCATCCGCCGTTGCATTAAGGCTTATGGCCGCAGCTAAAACATCCATTCTTTTATCAACACCCTCATAGCCCACAATCTGGGCTCCCAGTATCCTGCCGCTAGTCCTTTTTGCCACTGTTTTTACCGTCATGGGTCGTCCGCCCATGTATTCGGGCTTGGCGGCTCTTTTGTCAAAGCTTACAACAACGTCTATGCCAAGCTTTTCCGCCTCCTGCTGAGAAATTCCCGTTTGAGCCGCTGTAAGCTCAAAAATTCGGAAAATGCTTGTTCCTAAAATTCCTCCAAAGCGCTGATTGCCCCCTGCCGCATTGTTTCCTGCCACAACGCCCGTTTTGTTGGCTGTGGAGCCCATGGGCCTGTACAGGGTCTTTCCCGTCACAATGCTTCTTTGCTCCGTACAGTCTCCGCAGG
The DNA here is from genome assembly GCA_012728025.1 of Clostridiales bacterium. Classification (GTDB taxonomy): domain Bacteria; phylum Bacillota; class Clostridia; order Oscillospirales; family Oscillospiraceae; genus UBA2658. Next base: position 3,034 of record JAAYFX010000074.1, on the reverse strand, counting down.
CATAAATGTTATCCACGCTGGTTTTCATTGAGGAATCCACCCATATGGCTCCTGTTTCACCGATTTTAAGCCCTGCCGCCTTGGCAAGCTCTGTGTTCGGCAAAACTCCCGTAGCCAAAATCACAATGTCAGCGTCCACAGCAGGCAGGTCTTTTAAGGTTACACCGGTTTTTGTTATCCTCTGGCTGTGGGCATTTTTTATAAGGCTTACACCCTTTTCCTTAAGGTGGGCTTCTATAATATCCGTCATCTCAGGGTCAAGACCACGGGCTAGGGATGAGCGGGATATAAGTGTTGTTTCCATGCCAAGCTCACGGAAAGTCTCGCACATTTCAAGACCCACAAGACCAGAGCCTATTATTGCAGCCTTTTTCGGAGCCTTTTTGTCTATATATTCCTTCACAGCCTTAAGGTCACCTATATTGCGCATGAAAAAGACCCGCTCGTCTTCAGAGCCTTCGATTTTGGGATTTGCCGCTCTTGCCCCTGTGGCTATGATAAGGGCATCATAGCTGTCTTCAAAAACTTCGCCGCTTACAAGGTTTTTAACCCTTATCTTATTTTTTTCAGGCTCTATGGCCTCCACCTCATGGCTCGTCAAGACCTCGGTGTTATGCTTTTTCAAAAAGAACTCCGGCCCCCTTGGCACAAGGTCTTCAAAAGCCGTAAATTCACCGCTTATATAAAACGGCATACCACAGCTTGCATAAGAAATGTATGTATCCCTTTCGTATATACGGATTTGGGCATTTTTATCCTGCCTTCTGATTTCAGTAGCCGCCGATGTACCTGCAGCCACTCCTCCGATTATCAAAATTCGCATTTTTTATCCCTCCGTAATTTTTTTGCTTTTTGATTTATTATATTTATATATTGACCATAATACAAGGGATTTTGGAAATTTCATAAGAAGGCCCTTTGTGTTCAAGCTTATTTTCCTCCTTGATATTCCTCATAATAATTGGTATAATATCCGCTATCCGGACATTATGCTTTATTTAAAATTAAATACCACGACGATGCTTTGCATTTGTGGTGTATATCCCCTATCCGGATATTATATCAATCACTTAAACATTAACACCGCAAAGGCAAAAAGCCCTTGTGGTATCTGTTTGCTATTCGGGCAAAATATAAGCAAAAGAGACAAAAAACCAATTGAGGGTGGGATAAACAAATGATTATCGGTATACCAAAAGAAATTAAGCCACAGGAAAACAGGGTAGGAATGACACCTGCCGGAATCCATGCGCTGTCCTCGGCAGGCCACACCTGCTATGTTGAAGCCTCTGCCGGTTTGAGCAGCAGCTTCACCGACGAAGAATATGAAAAGGCGGGAGCAACAATTCTCGATACTGCCGCTGAGGTCTATGCTGTCTCTGACTTTATCATAAAGGTTAAAGAGCCTCAGCCCTCAGAATATCCCATGCTGAAGTCCGGTCAAATTATGTTCACATATCTTCATCTGGCTCCGGAGCCGGAGCTTACCCGTGCTTTGATGGACTCGGAGATTATAGGCATAGCCTATGAAACTGTCCAGCTTTCTGACCGCTCTTTACCTCTTTTATCGCCTATGAGCGAGATTGCGGGCAGTATGTCTGTTCAAATCGGCGCCCATCTGCTGGAAAAGCCCAGCGGAGGCAGAGGGGTGCTTTTAGGCGGAGCTGTTGGTGTTGAACCTGCCAGAGTTGTTGTGGTGGGCGGCGGCACTGTGGGCGCAAACGCTGTTAAGGTTGCCTGCGGCATGGGCGCTCAAGTTACTGTTCTGGATATAAGCCAGAAGAAGCTTTCCCAGCTCCACAGCCTTTATGAAAATCGGGTTGTGACCCTTATGTCAAATAGCTATAACCTTGAACATTCTATCAGTCAGGCAGACCTTCTGGTAGGTGCTGTGCTGATACCGGGGGATAAGGCTCCAAAGCTTGTAACCGAAGAAATGGTAAAGTCCATGCCCTCGGGTTCTGTCATAGTGGACGTGGCCATAGACCAAGGCGGCTGCATCGAAACCTGCGACAGGATAACCACCCTTGAAAACCCATATTATATAAAGCACGGGGTTTTGCATTATTCTGTTGCCAATATGCCCGGAGCTGTTCCCCGCACCTCCACCATGGCGCTGACTAATGCAACATTGCCCTATGCCCTTAAGATTGCTCAGCGTGGCGCCGAAAAGGCCATGCGGGAAAACCCTGCCCTTATGAAGGGACTTAACGTATACAAGGGAAGCTTGACCCTAAGAGCTGTTGCCAATGCTCAGGGCTTTGAATATACCCATGTGGACGACCTTTTCTAAAAAGTCTTAATAAAATTAAAACTGCCGCTTCACATTTATTTTGTGAGGCGGCAACTTTTTTGAAGACTTTGGCTTATTTTTTCATTTCTTTTATATATTCCTCCGTAAGTTTAACATAGCCCATGGCATTTAGGGAGTTCATGGATATATTGTAATCCATGGCATTCTTTATAACCTTGCCAGGGATACCCACCACCACTGAGCCGCTTTCCACCACCATGTCTTCCTTGCATAAGCTGCCCGCTCCAATGACCGAATTTTCTTCGATATGTGTCCCGTTCATGATTATAGCACCCATGCCTACGAGTACATTGTCATCTATGGTGGCTCCGTGTACCATGGCCCCATGGCCTATGGTCACGTTTTTTCCTATGTTTACGGGGATACCCTCGTCACAGTGTAAAATAACATTGTCTTGAACATTGCTGCCGTCACCTATAACTATGCTATCTTCATCGCCCCTTATAACAGCGCCGAACCACACCGAGCAATTTTCTCCCAGTGTCACATCGCCGATTATCGTTGCGTTGTCCGCTATAAAACAGCTTTCCGGAATTACGGGGGTTTTTCCCCTAAATCCTTTTATCATTACGCACCCTCCTTGTTTCTAAGGCATTATCTGCAAGTACAGTCCTTCTATTTTACACTAAAATAGTTGTTTATTCAACTTGCCTGCCCAAAACAGCCGAAGTATAAGGACAAAGCCTTTTGGTAATAATAACATAACGACAAAAAGCAACC
>JAAYFX010000319.1 GCA_012728025.1 Clostridiales bacterium | reverse complement strand
CGGATGACCTCTTCCAGCCGGAACTGCCGATAGACGCCCTGATGCCGACCAGTCTCGAAAACGCGATGGAAGTCGCCCGCGACAATAACCCGCTGCTCAAGCAGGCCAAGGCAGATGTTGAAGCGGCCAATGCACAATACCATGCTGCCAAATCACCGTTTGGCCCGCGTCTGGATGTCGAAGGCGGCATGACCGATTACGATAACACCGCTGGTGTCGAAGGCCCGAGCGACGACCGTTATATTATGCTGCGTATGCGATGGAACATCTTCCGTGGTGGCGCTGACATGGCCCGCCTTGGCGAAACCAAGCAGCTTTCCTATGAAGCCATGGAAATCAACAAGCGTACGCTGATGCAGCTCGACCAGAGCACTGCGCTTTCCTGGAATACCCTGGTATCCGTCCGTGAGCGCCTTCCCAACCTCAAGCAGCACGTGGATTCTGCACTGGCAACCCGTGATGCCTATACGCTGCAATTCTCCATCGGCCAGCGTACCCTGATCGACTTGCTGGATACCGAAAACGAGTACTACACGTCAACAGTTGAATACGTCAATGGTCAGTATCTGGAACTCTTTGCCGGCTACCGTCTCATGGCAGACATGGGTCGCCTGCTCCATTCATTGGGCGTACAGCACCTGGTTGATACCGATGCAACACAGCGTGTCGGCTGGACCAACCCGTGGAGCCGTTCGGATTACGCTGAACCACTGAAACAGATCCCGGTCGCACAGGCAGAAGAAGCTACAGCTGAAGAAGCGGCCCTCGTTCCGGAATCCGACGCTGCAGAACAGGGTGAAGCTGCGCCAGGCAACTAAATACCCGATTCAGCGTCTGACCAGATAAACCCGACCCTGCCCTCCGGCACGGTCGGGTTTGTTTCCACATAGAAACATTATTTATGTGATAATTCAAAATGTGAGGACTCTGGAACTATCAACAGCGAATTTTTTCGGCAACGAAAAACGCCTGCATCAGGGAATGCGTATTTTGCTGCGCATTATGTATCTTCTGTTGCTGGTTATATTCCTGCCGCTGCTGCTTCGTGCCGCAGATGTGCTGCCGGAATTCAGCGAAAAATACCTCGCGGCCGCCGAAAAAAAATATGGCGCAGGCGCAAAAAACCGCATGCAGGCATGGTCACGCCTGATAGCCGAGAACCGCAACAAGCCCGAACAGGAAAAGCTGCAGCTTGTGAATGATTTTTTTAACAAAGTGCCCTATGTCTCCGATCAGAAACACTGGGGAAAAAAGGATTACTGGGCAACTCCGGCTGAAATGCTGGCATCCAACGGCGCCGACTGTGAAGATTATGCGATTGCCAAATATTTCACCCTGGTTGCGCTGGGGGTGGATAACAGCAAGCTGAAGATCACTTACGTCAAGGCCATCAGTGAAGCCCACATGGTACTGACCTACTACCCTCAGCCCAATGCCGTTCCACTGGTACTGGATAACCTCATCCCGCATATCAAGCTGGCAAGCCAGCGCCCTGACTTAAAACCGGTCTATGCCTTCAACGGTGACGGCCTGTGGCTGG
>JAAYFX010000073.1 GCA_012728025.1 Clostridiales bacterium | reverse complement strand
GAGTAACCCTATCTGCCCTTATAAGGCTTTGGGTATATTCATAAATCATACCTGTTTCCGTCCTAGTCCGGCGTTGGAGAGAAAAGGCACAGCTTCCGGTCTTACACCCTAACATTTCGGCCTCTTCTTTGCCCATAACCACAGCCTCATAAGAATCCAAAGCGGAGGCAGGAGCAATCCCAACCTCGTAGAGCAGGCTGTAAAAGCTGTGGGTTTTAAGAAGCTCACGGCTAAGCTTCGGATAGATATATTGCGGATAAAATGAGGTTTCAAGGATGAGTGGCTCATCGTCCACATTGCGGATACGGGTGAAGCGGTATACGCTTGTGTCTTTGGAGTTAAGCTCTAATACCTTTATTATATCCGGCGTAGGCTCAATTACTTCAAATTCTACTAAAGTAGACGAGGGAGTAAGTCCCATAGAGCTAATCTCCGAGGTGAAAGAGTATACGTTTTCAGTTTTGCGCCGCATTTTAGGCTCGGCAACAAAGGTGCCTCTGCCCTGTTTGCGAACCACAAGCCCTTCAGCTTCAAGAGCGCCTATGGCCTGACGAACAGTGCTGCGGCTAATCTCGAAGGTCTTGCAAAGCTCTGCCTCAGAGGGCAAAAGCTGGCCGGAACTTAAGGTGCCGGCGGTTATATTTCTTTTTACAATGCTCACAAGCTGAGAATAAAGAGGAATATCACTGTCAAGAGAAAGTGAGCTCAAAAGTACAGGGTTTGTTTCCACAGGCATAAGCTCCAATAAAATAAAAATAGGTTTTTGCGTATTGCGTATATTTTTGCATATATTTGCGTATAAAAGTTTAATACAAAAGTTTTATCACGAATATAAGTATAAGCTAAATATGGGTAAATGGGTAAAAATATTTCTGTTCTGTATTAACTAATTATATGCAATAGCCCTCGGGATTACAAGGAAAACTTTTTGTTTTCCCTCTTTTCCGGCAATGCCATGGGAAAAAGCTTGAAAGAAAGCTTCTTTTGCTTGCCGCTCTAACTGTAAGGCAAAGCAGTTTAAGGGGCTTATTTATCTAATTTAACTTGACATTTCTTCGTGTAACAATTATAATAATCCCGTCAAAGCCATAGTTCATGGCCCTTAAAGCGCCGTTTCGGCGCATTGGAGGGAGGGAAACAGAATGTCAGAAATACGTGTTAAAGAAAACGAGTCTCTGGACAGCGCTCTTAAGAGATTTAAGAGAAGCTGTGCAAAATCCGGCGTTATGTCAGATTTGCGGAAAAAGGAATATTATCAGAGCCCAAGCGTAAAGCGCCGCAAAAAATCCGAAGCCGCCAGAAAGAACAAGAACAAGCGTTTTAACTAATTTTACAAAACACTGATCCCGCCTCTTTTGGGGCGGGATTTTTGCAAACAAAGAGTCTGGGAGGCAAGGAAAATGGATACTTGCATAACCCTCGAAACCATTCTAGCCACAGACAGGGAGATTAACCTTATAAAGACCTTTGAATGTGGCCAGTGCTTCCGCTGGCAGGCAGATGAAATGGGGATTTACACAGGCGTTGCCTCGGGTAAGGTGTTAAATATCCGGCAGGAGAAGGGTCTTATTCTCTGTGATGCCATAGAAAGTGACCTACCCTTCTGGCGTAATTACTTTGACCTTGATACACCTTATGACGAGGCCGCTGTGCTTTTCTCACAGCCTGAGCATCTTAAAATATGCGCCGAATACGGTGCCGGCATACGTATACTGCGGCAGGAGCCATGGGAGGCTCTTTGCAGCTTTATTATATCCCAATGCAACAACATCCCCCGCATAAAAAGCATAATCCGCAGCCTGTCCGCCCTTTACGGAAAACCTTTGCGTCAGGGCCTTTTTTCCTTTCCGGAGGCTGAAGTAATTGCCAATCTTTCCGAGGATGACCTTTCCCCTTTACGCTGTGGGTACAGGGCAAAGTATATTTTGGATGCCGCCCGCACTGTCTCCGAGGGAAGGCTGCCTTTAGAAGAGCTTTGTGATATGCCTGCGGATGAGGCACGAAAAAAGATTAAAACCATAAAAGGTGTTGGGGATAAGGTGGCCGATTGCTTCATGCTCTATGGTCTGCACAGGATGGATAGCTTTCCCGTGGATGTCTGGATGAAAAGAGCTTTGAAAAAGCATTTCCCACCTGATTTTGACCCTAAAACCCTTGGGAATTGGGCAGGTCTTGCCCAGCAATACATATTCTTTTATGAGCGTTCCTCCAAAGGGGAAAAATAGTAGTTGACAGTCTGTCCGCCTGTGGAGTACAATAGCCAAAATCTAAAAGGATATATTATGGAAAATGAAAGGGGAGCGGTTTTTTTGGAATTTAAAAAGCTATACAACGAGCGCTTTGCAGGCGAGGGCCTTACCTACGATGACGTTCTTTTAATCCCCGCCGAAAGCAATGTTTTGCCGGCGGATATTGACCTTCGCACAAAGCTCACAAAGGACATCCAGCTTAACATCCCGCTTATAAGTGCGGCAATGGACACAGTAACCGAATACCGTATGGCCATAGCTCTGGCTCGAGAGGGCGGCATCGGAGTCATCCATAAAAATATGAGCATCGATGCTCAGGCCGAGCAGGTGGACCTTGTTAAGCGCTCGGAAAACGGCGTTATAACAAACCCCTTTTCCCTCAAGGCTGAAAACACCATAGGCGAGGCCGACCAGCTAATGTCAAAATTCCGTATTTCCGGCGTTCCGATAATTGATGATGACGGCAGACTTGTTGGCATCATAACAAACCGAGACATGAAGTTTGAGGAGGATATGACTCAGCTTATAGCCGATGTTATGACCTGCGAAAACCTTGTTACGGGTAAGGTTGGAACAACCCTTCAGGAGGCAAAGAAAATCCTCCATACTCACAAAATTGAGAAATTACCTTTGATTGATAACGAGGGGCGCTTAAGCGGCCTTATCACTATAAAAGACATTGAAAAGGCTCTTGCCTATCCCCATTCAGCAAAAGATGCCCATGGCCGCCTTCTTTGCGCCGCCGCAATCGGCGCCACATCCGACGTGTTAGATAGGGCAAAGGCCCTTGTTTCCTCCGGTGTTGATGTGCTGGTGTTAGACAGCGCTCATGGTCATTCCGGAAATGTTTTAAAAAGCGTTTCTCTTATTAAAGAACATTTCCCAAGCACCGCCCTTGTTGCCGGAAATGTCGCCACAGGTGAAGCCACCGAGGCTCTTATCCGTGCCGGAGCAGACTGTGTGAAGGTTGGCATAGGTCCCGGCTCCATCTGCACCACAAGGGTTGTTGCGGGCATAGGTGTTCCCCAAATGACAGCGGTTTTGGAATGTGCCGCCGTTGCCGATAAATTTGGCATACCCGTCATAGCCGACGGCGGTGTTAAATACTCCGGTGATATTGTGAAAGCCATAGCGGCAGGGGCAAGCATTGTCATGCTTGGCTCTCTATTGGCCGGCTGCGAGGAAAGCCCTGGCGAGACTGAGGTATATCAGGGTCGTCAGTTTAAGGTTTACAGGGGAATGGGCAGTCTTGCCGCCATGAGTCGTGGCAGCCGTGACCGCTATTTTCAGGAGGACAACAAAAAGCTTGTCCCCGAGGGTGTTGAGGGGCGTGTCCCCTACCGTGGCCCCGTTTCAGACACTATTTATCAGATGACAGGGGGCCTTCGCTCCGGCATGGGATATTGCGGAACAGAGGATATTAATTCTCTGCGTAAAAACAGCCGCTTTGTCAAAATAACCGGCGCAGGCTTAAAAGAAAGTCATCCCCATGATATATATATCACCAAGGAAGCTCCCAATTACACAATGAGTCCTTAGGAGCAAGAAGGAAGGCTGCGGCACTTTTACTGCGGCCTTCCTTCTTCTTTGGCTTGCTAAAAGCTGTCCCCGTGTGTATAATTAAGGGTGGTAAATTTGACCGTATGGCGGGTAAATTTTACTTCTTCACCATAGATTATATTATAGGGAGGCGCTTTTATGAACGAAAAAATACTAAAGCTGCGGGAAATGATGGACAAGGCTAACAGCATGGTCTTCTTCGGCGGAGCAGGGGTTTCGACGGAAAGCGGCATCCCCGATTTTCGCAGCACCGACGGACTTTATAATCAGCGTTTCAAATATCCGCCCGAAACTATACTAAGCGGTAGCTTTTTTAAAAAGCACCCTGAGGAGTTTTACGAATTTTATTATGAAAAGCTGCAAGTGGGAGATGTGAAGCCCAACAAGGCCCATATCCGCCTTGCACAGCTTGAAGCCGAGGGAAAGCTTAAAGCCGTTATAACCCAAAACATAGACGGGCTGCACCAACAGGCAGGCAGCAAAAACGTTTATGAGCTGCATGGAACAATACACAGGCTATACTGCTCAAAATGCGGCAAGCCCGCCGGCGATGAGGTTTTAGCCGGCAAGTCAGTTCCCCTTTGCTCCTGCGGCGGGGTTATCCGCCCCGATGTGGTTTTATACGAGGAGGGGCTTGACCAAAAGGTCATAATGGACGCCATAGCTCATTTAAGAAGCTGTGATATGCTCATAGTCGGCGGAACCTCTCTTGCGGTGTATCCGGCGGCGGGACTTATAAATTATTATTCAGGTGATAAGCTTGTTTTAATAAACCGTGACCCCACCCCTTTCGATAATCACGCAAACCTTGTTATTAACGAAAAGCTGGGCGAAGTTTTCGCTCAGGTATAGTCAGCCATCACTTCTTCCGAAGGGAATGATGAAAATTCGAATTGATGTTCTTGGCATAGGCTTTGACAGTTTAAGTATGGATGAAGCCATAGACCGCGCCCTTTCTGCCATGGAAGGACGCAGCTCAAAATATATTGTCACACCCAACCCCGAAATAGTAATGCTCTGTCGGGAAAACGGGGAGCTTATGTCTGCCGTAAACGAAGCTTTTATGGTTTTGCCGGATGGCATAGGCATAGTGCATGGGGCAAGAATACTCGGCACACCTCTTAAGCAAAAAATCTCTGGGATTGATTTTGCCCAAGCGCTTTTTTCTCCCATGGCAGAGAAAAAGATGAGCGTTTTTCTTCTTGGTGCCGCAGAAGGCATTGCCGAAGAAGCTGGAAATGTGCTTTCTTCCCGTTTTTCGGGACTGCAAATTTCCGGCACAAACGATGGTTTTTTCAAAGAAGAAGAAAACGAGTCTATTATCCAAAGAATAAACAGCGCCTCCCCCGACCTTTTGCTTGTTTGCCTTGGCTCGCCTAAGCAGGAGCTTTGGATGCGTGAAAATGCCGAAAAGCTCAAGGTGGGTCTTATGGCGGGGCTTGGCGGCTCTCTGGATGTTTTTTCAGGCAATGTAAAGCGAGCGCCAAAAGTCTTTCAAAAGTTGGGGCTTGAGTGGTTTCACCGCCTTATAAAGCAGCCCAGTCGGGCAAAAAGAATGACAAATCTTCCGAAGTTTGCCTTCGCCGTTATTGGCAGGAGGCTGAAAGGCAAATAATATGAACCAGTGTAAATCT
>JAAYFX010000072.1 GCA_012728025.1 Clostridiales bacterium | reverse complement strand
GCACGGATGTGGGCGACAGAAACGTGCTGGAGCTTATGCGTCGGGAAGGGTATAATCTTGGGGGAGAGCAGTCGGGTCATCTTATATTTTTAGATGATGCCACAACCGGCGACGGGCAGCTGGCGGCCCTGCGTTTTCTGGAGGTAATAAGCCAAAGCGGAAAAAAACTCTCGGAGCTATCTTCTGCCATACCCACTTATCCTCAGCTTCTTTACAATGTTTCCATAGAAGGCGGAAATGAGCTTAAAAAACGGCTTATGGAGGACAAGGGGCTGTGGGAAAAAATCAAGCAGGAGCAGGAAAAGCTCGGTAAAAGCGGAAGAATTTTAGTCAGACCCTCGGGAACGGAAGCTCTTATACGAATAATGGTTGAAGCAACTTGCGAAAAAGCGGCGAAAGAAAGTGCCGCCGTATTGAAAAACTATATCGAAAAAGCGGCTAATAGCCTTTAAATTGTAAATAAAAAGGTGAAAGATTCTTGACTTTTTGTAAAAATTATACTATAATCAAAGTCGTTTAGGATAACAGGGCTATATTATGGATTTCTATGCTCAACTTAGTGATAATGATTTATTGCGCATGGTGAACTCTGGCGATAAAGCGGCGGAGGAGCAGCTCGCCCTGCGCTATGCCCGTTTAGTCAAAATATGCTCAAGACCCTTTTTCCTTGTCGGCGGAGACGTCGAGGATTTAATTCAGGAAGGGATGCTGGGTCTTCTTTCCGCAATACGGGAATTCGACTTATCCATGAACACTTCTTTTAAGACATACGCGGAAATATGCGTTAAACGGCGGATATATTCAGCGATTAAAACTGCATCCCGCAAGAAGCACGAACCTTTGAACGACATGGTTTCGTTCGACGATGTCCTCTCAGATGAAAGCCAGTCCAATGCGGTATCAAACGCCGAGGTATTCAGACGAACACCTGAGGAACAGGTGTTGGCAAGAGAGAGCGCCAATGAGATTTTTCAAACCTATTCACGGTCTTTGTCAAAATTTGAAGCAGAAATATTGGGACTTTTCCTTCGCGGCCTATCATATTCAGAGATAGCCGAGGCCTGCGGAAGGCCGGAAAAGTCTGTGGACAATGCCGTACAGCGCATCAGACGAAAGCTGGCGCGGAACCTACCTCAGCGACATCAGCGATAGCTGACGCAATATATACCCGTAAGGGTAAGTCTTTTTCAAAAGAGAGGATTCATCATGTTCGAAGACAAAAGCTTGGTATGTAAGGAATGCGGACAGGACTTCGTATTCACAGCCGGAGAGCAGGAATTCTATGCAGAGCGTGGCTTCCAGAATGAGCCCCAGCGCTGCAAGGGATGCCGTGACGCAAGAAAGAATGCGGCTCGTGGTCCCAGAGAGTATTTTGCCGCAACCTGCGCTGCCTGCGGCAAAGAGGCAAAGGTTCCTTTTGAGCCTAAATCAGACAGACCCGTCTATTGCAGCGAGTGCTTTGCAAAGATGAGAGACGAAGAAGCTTAAGACAATCAGGAAATCGAAGAAGTTCTACGCCTGTGTTATTGCTCCGGAAAAAGCCCAAACACGACTTTTTTGTCGTCTTGCAAGCTCTTCTGTGTGCTGTACATACATGAGGCTTGCCTTGGCATTGCCTATATAACCTGCGACAGGACTAAATAAATTGGCGTTTCGCAAGTGTTTTTCACATTATTTTGCGCTGCGCCATTTTATTTATGTATAAAGATAACGGCCCATGCTATGGCAGGGCCGTTATTATTTTAATTTTTTTTGACGCTGTTGAGGCAAACGTCCAAGAGCCTGCGTGAAATATAAGCGCAGGTCTTTTATAATTTAATAGCTGAAGCCCAAAGCCTTAAAAAAATTATCAACGGCTTGCAAAAGGCTTGGTACCTCACTTTTGTTTCTTAAAAGTATGGCTAGGATAAGGGCGGGGGTAAAAAGAGTTAAAAACCCTATCATGCCACGACGTGATTTTTTTCGTACCAGCGGCCCAAAATCAATTAAGGCTATAAGGGCGAATACAAGCAGCAAGACCAGCAATTATTACGCCTCCTTAAGCTGTTTTCTTTTTTTAAATTTGCCTAATATCAAAGTCAAAAGGGGGATTAAAAATTCAATGGGAGTCCATACGAAGGGAGTGATATTTTTTGCAGATTCCGCATGCTCCACAGGACTTGGGTATAGGGTAAGAGCATAGCAGACAATCAAGGCACCTGCGGCAAGGCTTAGATAGCGGAGCTGGTTTGTATTAAACATTTGCGAAACGGCCAATACGGATACGTAATAAAGGACAGATATTTTAAAAAATAGCAACATGATGAGTATAACAGAAAAAAGAACCTCCATTCTGCTTAAAGCCTCGCCAAGATTTATAAGCCTTAAGGTGACGAGAGTGGGGAGAGCAAACATATCCAGCATATTTCCCAACACAGCTATATTCTGGCACAAAACCACAAGTATGCTGACAGTACCAAGGCCAAAGCCCCAGAAAAGGTATTTAGTCGCCTGTTTTCTGTTAAGTTTAACGCTGGGGTGTATCATAAGAAAGACAAGAAGCTCTCCAAAAGGGATTGTGGTTATAAGATGTGTACCTTGAACGTATTTTTTAAAGGGCAAACTTAAAATTGGCAAAAAATTTTCAAGTTTTATTTGATTTAATAAAAGAAGTACTGAAATTATAAGAAGGCATGATACGGTTACTGAGAAAAATGTGCTGTATTTTGTGACAAGACCTATACCATGGCGAACAGCTATGGAAGCCACCAAAACACACATTATCATAAGAACCACACTGGGAGTTTCGTGCATGATTGTAAGCTTTGTGAAGTCTCCGAGGTCCAAAACATTAAGAGATGTCAAGCTTAAAAAGAACCAGATATAGATTATACCGAAAACTTTACCCAAAATCGGCCCGTAAACTTCATCAAGAATTTGTATCAAGTTTTTATCGGGAAATAATAGCATAATTTCTCGATAAATAAAAATAACCGGTATAAAGAAAATGGCCCCAAAAATAACAATAAGCCAAGAATCCTGTAAGGTCACCGAAGTTAAAAATGAGGTGAGAAGTGAGGAGGATTGAATAAAGCAGATGATGGAAAACATAAACTGATTTCCGGTGATAAGGCCCTTATCAACTCTCATTTTCACCATCCTCCATCTCAAGAGATTTTTTTATTTGACCTGTTCCGGGAATTCTAACATTAACATCCAACTCCAGCTCTGCTTCTGAAAAGTAATCTTCCCAGCGGTCTTTAAGCTTATCCCACTGCTTTGGATGGTGGCGCTTTAAATCAAGACCAACACCATAAATATCAGCGCCTAAATCCTGCATTGACTGGAAGGTGCCCTTGATAGTATCTTCTATTTCTCCTTCGGTTTCCTCTATAAGATGAGAAATAAGCTCTGACGGGGTCAAATTTTCAAAGCCCCGCAGCTCTCCGATGTTAAGTGTAGCGTCAACATCAAAGGATACATTTACCTGACCTTTTTCGTTGAGCTTAACATTTCTTTTGCAATCCATGCTTATAATTTGAAAGGCGGCTCTGCCGTATTCACATTCAACCGCAACCCTGCCTTGCTCAACTTTTCCCATGGCCCAGACATAGCCTCGCATCTCGTCAGCGTCTATATTTCCTATCATCTTTCCCTCACTGTCAAAAACGGCCATGCCTTCCACCAAGAGGTTTTTCTTATCATCATTATCTTCCAATCTAACCAAGGTGGCGACTGGTGAAATAGACTCATCCCGAAGCCGAGAGGCAAGGTCAATCATGCGTACACTGTATTCGGGGGTTACATTTGAAAGCAGACGTATAGTGCGCCTTAAAAAAATGCCCGAAACCTTTTCCTGCTCAAAATCTGCCTGAAGCATTTCTTTTGCCTCGCCGTCTACAATGACGACAAGAACCTCCAAACGAGCCTCACGGTCACGCATAAAAGCATCAAGATATTCTGTAATACCTTCCTTTGCCAAATCCGCACTTATGAGCAAAACTTGATTGTGGTGGAAAATAGGGGACCTGCTGTTGTTTAAATTAAGCTCGGCAACACCTTCAAGAATAGTTTGCTTAGAGGACTCCAAAATGATTTTAGAGTCACCGTTGCCGTTAGAGTCTTTTGTCCCCGGAGCGCTGGGACTCGTTTTAGCAATTTGAATGGATATGTCCACATATTCATCATTTTCAGCCTTGTCAAGGCCAACTCCTGTAACTATTTGAATTGTATCTATTTCCTTACTGTCCCAACAGCCGCTGAAACCGGCCAGAATAGATATTAGGATGCCCAAGGCGGCAGTCTTTTTAAATAAACGCATACTCATTTTCGGATTTATCCCTCCCTTTCGCTATCATCATTATCATCATGTGAATGAGGTCTTAAGGGCGGGATAAAAAAGCGCCGCCGTACTAGATTATTACGTGCTATATCTTTAGGTCTTCGCACCATGGACCACAGGGGCATACGGACAATAGAATCCTGAAGATTAGTTGACCAAGCAAAGCCGTCAAAATAGCTTGTGCCAAAGGAATCAAGAGAGCCGATATATAAAAGCACAGCCAAAAACCCCATTGAAACCCCATACCAGCCAGCAAAGGAAGCAAGGAGCATCATGATAAGCCGTAAAAGTGAGGCAGAGTCGTTTTGCGCCGGTACAAGAAAACCCGCAACAGAGGTTATTGCAACAGTTATTAGTATAGGCGCCCCCACAAGGCCCGCTGAAACGGCAGCGTCGCCCATTACAAGAGCGCCGACTATGCTGATGGCCTGACCTACGGGACGGGGCAGGCGTATGCCGGCCTCTCGGAGTATCTCGAAGGCAAATATCATTATCATCATTTCCAAAAGGGCGGGGAAGGGGGTACCCTCCCTCGCATTGGCGATGGTAAATAAAAGTGTGGTTGGAATAAGCTCTTGATGGAAGTTAATAAGAGCTATATAAATTGCAGGCAAAAAAACTGTTATAAGATAGCCTATAAAACGCAATATCCTTACAAGGCTTGCGTAAAGGGGGCGGGTGTAATAATCCTCCGTAGTCTGAAAGTTTTCTATGAAAAGCATAGGCACCGTTAAGACGATAGGTGTTCCGTCAACAACAATACCCACCCGCCCTTCCAGCAAGCGGGCGGCCACCACATCGGGCTTTTCCGTATAGCCCACAGTTGCGAAAGGGGAAAAGGGCGCATCCTCAATATATTCCTCTATATAACCGGATTCCAATATTGAATCGACATCAAGACCTGATATGCGGTACTTTACAGTCTCTATAACCTTGGGGTCAGCTATGCCGTCCAGATACATAATGCAAATATCTGTTTGTGTATTTCGGCCTACTATAAGATTTTCTACCCGCAGGTTTTCACTTTTTAGTTTTCGGCGGACAAGAGCTGTATTTGTACGCAGGTTTTCCGTAAAACCCTCACGGGGGCCACGGACGACGGTTTCGGCTTGAGGCTCTGTTACGTTGCGTTTTTCCCAACCTTTTGTGCTGACTACAAGGCCAAAGGGGCAGCCATCCAGAAGTATGGCAGTGTCTCCGGAAAGGCAGCCTAGGGTAAGCTCTGACAATAGGGAAACCTTGGTAACCTCACCGGCACAAAGCAACTCACCGGAAACCAAATCGGCAAGCTCATCCTCAGAAAAACCTAATTTATATATGGGCTGCCAGCTTACAATAGGCCGTAAAATAGATTCAGTGATTGTGCTGCTGCTGACAAGGCCGTCAATAAAAACTATTGCGCCTGAAAAGCGTTTTTCCGGTCCAAATTTAAAAGTATGGGTTTTTACATCGCAGCTATTACCCAGACTGTCTTTAATAGAGTCAAGGCTTTTTTGAAGCCTAGTTTTAATTTTACATTCATCCGACTGCTTTTCGTGATATTCCCCTTCAGGTTTATGGGAAAGACAGCTACTACCGAAGAACCGCAGTTTTCGGAATAAAAACCTTAGAAACAATAAGACCATCCCTTCCACGACTTGGTATGTTTAATATTGCCGAATTATAATATAGTATTCCATATAAGCGATGCCAGATTTAGTATGCGGATATGCCATATAAAAAACACTTCTGCCGCCTTATCAAGGTGGCAGAAGTGTTTTTTTGATTTGTAAAGCATACGTTTAGTTTATATTTTTTATTTTTTGCTCTAAAAACTAACGGTTTTTAAAAGTAAGCGGTTGTGCGGCAACTTTTTCTGTACGGCACGAAAATCGAATATTATATCATCATATTAGCCTTCTTAAACTCTTGTGGAAGAAAGATAAAACCATGTTTTATGCTTAATCCTAACCGGCGTTATCAAAACTTTCCGCAGCCTGTGAAAGACAGGCAAACTCATCTTCTCCAAGAATTTTTGCCGCATGAAGGAGCAGAACAATCCTCTCTTTTTGATTATCTGCCGATTTTAGCTTGGCAATTCCGGCAAGGTAATC
>JAAYFX010000004.1 GCA_012728025.1 Clostridiales bacterium | reverse complement strand
TTTCCAGCCTTTGCGGGGCGGAGCAAATACGCATGATTTTGTCATCCTATGCCGAGCTTTATTTCACAGACCCAGAAAAGCTGATTTTTGTACACGAGGCAGAGGTTTATTTGCACAAGCACGATTTAAGCCGGCTTAATAAAAACAAGCCTCCCGCACCCTATCATGAGTTTAACGCTCCCCTTGCCAAGGCCATACGTCATGGAATTGAAGATGGCAGTGTGAGGGACGACCCAGATATAGAGCTTACGTATTTAAATGCCTATGACGCTCTTTTAGGGCTTATACAAAAAATGTCTATAAACGATTTGGAAGGGGAGGGGGAAAACAAAGAAAAATCAAGAAGGAGACTGGAGCATTTTTGCGATTTACTTACTATGTCCTTTACGGGCTGAGCTGAAACCTTTTTCACTCAGAGCCGAGGAAATATATTGGGGAACTTTTTTTAAGGGGGAAAAAATAATGTCAGAAAAAAAGCTTACACAGCAGGGCGAACACCGCAATCAGAATATTCTTTTGCTTATCCTGACCTTCGCCTTTACAGCTACGTCCATGCTTGCAGCCGCACAGCCAATTTTGGTAAACATTCCGGTGAACGTAATTTTGCCCATATCCATTATGATATTTGGCAAGCTGGTTTTTTTCGAGCGCCTAAAGCTCACAACATTGACACTTTTAAGAATTGTCATTGTATTCTCGGTGTTTAATATTTTGGATAGGCAATTATTTGTAAACATAGTTCTTATATTTTTGGCGATAAATATACTTGAAGCAACATTTACAGATATTGTCCGCTATAAAAAATACTGGAATGGCATCACCGGTCTTGTGCTGACAGGCTCCATCTATTTTCTTAGGGGCAGCTGGCTTGATTTCACAGGAGCCACAGACCTAGGTTTCTTTGCGAAGTTCTTCCATATGTACGAATTCCACGCCGCCACATTGATAGGCACAGTCTGCTGGATAATCGCCTATACCATTTGGAACTGGGTTTTTGTCACCAATGAATTTTCACCTGCCGTTGCAAAGCTTCATGTGGGCATCCTTGCAGCTCCCATTTTAGGCTGCCTTGTAACGGGAACTGCCGGCTACTGGCTGGCCTTCCGTGCAGGCTCTTTGGCCTTTGGCGGATGTTTCCAGATAACGGAGAAGGAATTTGTAGAGAATAATCTTAAAAGCGAGAAGTTTACACGCTTTGTAGAAAAAACTCAGGGCAGGGGAGTTCAGATTTTCCTGATGATTTTGAATATAGCCCTGATTGCAGTTGCCTGCTTCCTGTAAAAAGCAGTATAACTTAGAGCTAGGAGGTTCTTAATGCAAAATTATGACGTCATTGTAATCGGCGCCGGTAACGGGGGACTTGCCGCCGCCGCCACCCTTGCTGAAAAGGGCAAGAAAGTTATCTTATTTGAAAGACATAATATCCCTGGCGGATGCGGAACAAGCTTTTGCCGCGGGCGCTTTGAATTCGAGGTTGCCCTGCATCAGTTAAGCAGTATGGGAACACCGGAAAAGCCCGGCCCCCTGCGTGAGCAGTTTCGCCGCTATGGTATAGAAGAGCAAATCGAATGGGTGGAGATTAAAGAACTGTTTCGTGTTAACTTCCCCGACGGAACCGGTATATCTCTGCCTGCTGACCGCAAAGAATGTGAGGCACATCTGTGTAAGGAATTCCCGCAGGAGAAAGATGCCATACTCCGCTATTTTGAAACAGTATACTCCTTTTGCGCCGAATCGGCAGCCTTTGCCGAGAAAAGCGCCCAAAGCACCGACGAGCCTGGGGCTGTAAAAAAGACCATCATGAAACTTGGCTTTCCGAAGCTTTATCCCACCCTTGCAAAATACGCCCTTAAAAGTACTCAGGAAGTGCTTGACGAATTTTTCAAAGCACCTAAGCTTCAGCTTGCTCTCAGCGCCTATTGGTGCTTTATGGGAATGCCTCCCTCTCGCTTCCCTTGGTCAATTCTTGCCAAATGCACGAATATATATATGGAAGACAAGCCCTTCTATTTAAAGGGAACTTCCATGGTTATGAATCAGGCCATTATGGAAGCTGTTGGCCGTATGGGCGGAGTGGTAAGACTAAACTGCGGTGTGGAGCGCATTATCATAGAAAACGGTAAGGCAGTCGGAATTATAGATGAAAATGGCGAGGAATACAGGGCAAAGAAAATTGTATCCAACATTTCTCCCTTGGCAACCTATGGCGCCCTGCTTGATGAAAAAGATATACCTGAAAGCGCAAGGGAATATTTAAAGCCCTACACTGTGGGCATCTCTGCCATCACCTGTTTTATAGGACTTGACTGCACTCCTGAGGAGATTGGCTTTACAACCTCCTTTACACTAAACTATGAAAGCCTGAATGCCAACGAGGACTTTAAGGACGCATACAAGCTTCTTCCTGAAAATGACCCCCTTGTGGCCACCTGCTACACAGTGGACGACCCCAGCATATCTCCTGCCGGCACCAGCATAATAACTGCCGGAACCCTTCAATACGGTGAGGAGTGGGAAAAACTTACCCCCGAGCAGTATTATGAAAAGAAGTATGAGGCCGGCAGACGGATTGTAGAGCGGCTTGAAAAAATGTATCCGGGCTTTAGTGAGCACATTGAGGAGATGGAAATTGCAACTCCCCTTACCCATATGCGTTATCTAGGTCACCCCGGCGGTGCCATCTACGGTTATGAGCAGGACGTAATGTCCTCTGTGTTTTTCTTCCCTGCGGAGAGCATGATACCCAATCTGGAGTTTGCCAGCGGCTGGGTTAATGCCTGCGGCTTCGGACCCAACTATATGTTTGCGGACAAGGTGGCAACCAGCCTTGCAAGTGAGGTGTAAATATGGCAAAAACAATTAAAGACACCCTAATCGGAACTCTCGTTTACGGCAAAGAGGTTTTAGAGGATATTCGTATTACACGGAAGGTATCTCCGGACAAAATGTCCCTTGGCAAAGAGCCGGGAACCCGCATAGCCCAGCTTCACGCAAAGGAGCTTTCCCTTGTTGTAAGCGCTATTTTCGATACAGGTAAAAACGCTAAAACCCTGCGCTTAAGCTCAAAAACCGGCTATTTGCCTCCTTTTGAGGCAGGTCAGTATATAAATATCTTTACGGAAATCGAGGGCGTGAGAACCAGCCGCCCATACAGCATCAGCTCATCCCCCCGCCAGAGAGCCTATTATGACATTACTGTCGCCAGAACAGAGGGTGGTTTTGTTTCGGATTACCTGCTTGATAAGGTAAAGGTTGGGGATGAGTTTTCTGCAAACGGCCCTGCCGGAGTGTTTCGCTTCCAGCCGGTGTTTCATAAAAAGCACTCGGTCTTTCTTGCCGGCGGCAGCGGCATAACTCCTTTTATGAGTATGCTCAGGGAAATACTCGAGGCCCATCTGGACCGTCAGGTGACCATGCTTTACGGTTGCCGCAGCGTAAAGGCCGCCTTGTTCCATGAGGAACTGTCTGCCTATGCCAAGGAATTTCCAAACTTCTCCTATCATCTTGTTGTTTCCGACGAAGGAGACAGCTGGACAGGGGAGAAGGGCTTTATCGACGGAAAGCTTATTTCAAAGCTTGTTTCTGATATAAACGAGGCCACCTATTACATCTGCGGCCCTCAGGTGATGAATGATTTCTGCAAAAAAGAGCTTGAAGCCATGGGCATTCCCGAAAAGCGCATCCGTCGTGAAATGTTCGGCGCAAGGCGTGACATTGAGCAGGAGGACGGCTGGCCCAAGGAACTTAGCGGTCAGGAGGTCTTTAAGCTAACCGTTGGTGATAAGGTCATCGAAGCCAAGGCCAATGAATCCATTCTTACGTCTTTAGAACGCTCGGGTGTGCGTGTGAATGTCTGCTGCCGCAGCGGGGAATGCAGCCTTTGCCGTGTGAAGCTTATTTCCGGACGTGTGTTTTTGTCAAAGGGAATCATGCTGCGCATGGCGGATGAAAAGTTTGGCTATATCCACTCCTGCAAGGCTTATCCCATAAGCGATATTGAAATCGGGCTGTAAACAAATGTGATTTTTAGGAAAAGAGGAATAACAATATGGGATTTTTCTTTCAAGGCTATTCTCTCATAACAATAGCCGCATTTCTGGTAATGGTTTTGGCGCTTATTCTGCTAAATGAACTAACTAGGCGCTCTAAGTGGGCTGCGATAGTTTTTTACTGTGTGGTTCCTGTGGTTTTAGTTGCTCTAATCGCAATGAACTATGTAAATAGCCCCTCCAGCAAGACATGGTTCGGTGTTATAAAAACTTTCTCGGCTTTGGTCGGTGTTTTGGGCTTTATGCTTATTCGCTACACAAAGGTGGGAAACAAGAAATTTACCTTCTATTTCCCCTTGGCTATTCTGGCAATAAATATTGTCGAGGCCATTTACAGAGATATTGAGGTTTTTATGAACTTCAAAACTCTTACAGTGGACGAGGCGGGGCTTACCCTTCTGGGAGGGCCTTGGAATATTCTCAATGCCTTGGCGGGAGTGTTTTTGCTGCTTACCCTCACAGGCTGGATGGGCATAAGAGTTTCCAAAACAAAATCTCGGGATATGGTTTGGCCTGACCAGCTTTGGTTCTGGATTATAGCTTATGACCTTTGGAATGCCGCCTATTGCTACAACTGTATTTCCACCCGTGCCATGTATGCGGGCATTGCCCTGCTTGTTTCCTGCACAGTGGCGGAGCTTTTTATAAAAAGAGGCATTTGGCTCCAGCACAGAGCCCAGACATTGGCCTTGTTCGGAATGTTTTCTCTGGCGGTGGATTATCAGGCCATGCCCGCCCTAAGCATTACCGCAACTTATAACCCTGCCGCATGGACAACTTTAAGTGCTATTGCTCTTGCCTTTAATTTTGCTGTGTTTGTCTATGAGGTATACCGCATAGTGAAGCTAAAGCGCAATCCCTTCAAGCAGGAGATATTTACAGAGCTTAAGGCTTACCGCTTAAACCTTGAAGCCAACGGTTTGAAATAGCCGCCTGTTTCATGCTCTGGGCAAACTGAATAATTAAAATAAGTCTCAGCGCCAATCAAAATAATGATGCGGCGCTGAGATTGCTTTTTTATTTTATTTGCGAGTTCTTTAGCTTCTGGAGCTGAACATATTCTATGACAGACAGGCGGCTATGCTCATTCAAGCGGAATATGTCCGAAATAAGCTCTCCAACCGTAATATCTTTGGTTAGCTGCCTGTTTAGGCTATCCAAAGTATCTTTATATTTTGTCCTGCCCAGAATATAATCAACCGAAACCATGTAAAAATCCGATAGGGTGATAAGATGGCGTATTGGCAATTCGTATTCACCCGTCTCATATCTTGAGTAGTGCTGTTGCGTAGTTGTAAGGAGTGAGGCAATGTTTGTTTGTGTAAGGTCTAAATCCTCGCGCAAATCACGTAGAATTTCGTTATATTTTTTCATATATACACCCCTTTAGATGTATAAGGATTTTAACACACACCATTTAGGCGTATTGACTTAACCTATATAGTGGTTTATAATATTAATATATACATCATTAAGTATGTATATATTAATTTTTTCTCTTTTTTGACTATTTATGTAATATAATACTGATATTATAAATTATATCCTAAGGATAATTAAAGTTTTTTTATATAATACCATACCTGAAAATATTTACGATACACATAACAAGCATGCCCAATACATTCTCCTTTATTTAGAATACCCAGTGTTTTATGCATTTATTGCAAAGCTATGTGAACAATATATGCATAGAGCCGGATAAATAGATGATATAGATAATAGTGGCAGGTGATAATTGGTGGCTCCTAGGTTTAACAGCGATGACTGCATAATAAAAGATGGGGACAATTTTCCCGAAGGGGCCTTAGACCTGCTCCCAACAGGACTTATGCTTGTAAATAAGGATATGAGAGTTATATATTCAAACAAATCATCTATCGGGTATTCCGCCTTCCAAAAGAATGATTTTAATGAAATTTCACTTTCAAGTGCACTTAAATGCGGCACAGATAAGGAAGCTTTTGCCTGTGGGCAGAGGGATGAGTGTGAACGCTGTCAAATAAGAAAGCTTATCAAAAGCGCTTATGAAGATTTGACGCCCAATAACTGCGTTGAATATAAATTCACAGTATCCCCATCCGGTCAAAAGCAAATAAGGTGGTTTCGTGTTTGTGCGTCTAAATTGGAGTCAAAAGGGGTGACCTATGCCCTTTTGTCTTTTGAGGACATAAGTGTGTATAAAATAAGAGAGGCCGGCCTTTTAGAGCGCTTAAAGCTTGACCTTGCCACCCAGACTCTTAATAAATACACCTTAGCTGAACACATCAACAGACTTGGCAGGCCAGATAGCAAAGAATCCTTCACAATATGTATGACAGATTTTGATGATTTTAAAAAGATAAATGATTTTTATGGACATATAACAGGGGACGAAGTTCTAAATACTTTTTCCGAAATATCTCGTAGGATAATCCGTTCAGAGGACATTTTGGGTCGCTATGGAGGGGAGGAATTTGTTTTTATTTTTTTAAATACCGATATTAAAAACGCAAGCAAAATAATAAACCGTATAAAAAAGGAGCTTAAACTTCGCTTTTCCGGCTTGCTGCGCCAACCGGTGACCTTCAGTGCCGGACTTATTTACATAGACTGCGACAAATGCCACAGCTTCCAATATACAGACCTTATCGACCAGTTGGATAAGCTGCTTTACAGGGCAAAGGAAATGGGAAAAAACTGCTTGGTCACATCTGAATTCATAAGAGAATAGACTAAGTGCAATTGCAAAATTTGTTCCAGCTACCATTTATATCAATCGTTCGCTCTTTTGATATAATGCCTTCAAAACAGACACAGATATATTCCGAGCATTATGAAAACCTAATTACATTAGGGTGAGGGGTAAGCCATGTATAGTACGGAGCTTAAGGTGCAATCAATCCCCGTAAGGGAGCTTTTGGAAAAGTATTGTTTTCCGGAAAAATATATAGATGCCTGTCGTAGCTGTCCGGAGTACGGCAGAGTTTGGTCATGTCCGCCGGAGATTCCCATTGCCGAAGATTATCTCAAAGGCTGTAAAACAGCCTATATAATAGGGGTTAAAGTTATTTACGACAAGGAGGAAAAAAGCCTTGCCCTCGCTTCACCCCAAGAGCTTGAAAAAGTGCGCTCTGCTACATACGGAAAAGTCAAAAAAGAGATGCTGGATACCCTGCTTAAAATGGAGCAGTTTTTCCCAAGCCCACGAATTTTGGCGGCCGGACGCTGTGAGCAGTGCGATTCCTGCACACGTACGGAGGGGTTGCCCTGCCGAAAGCCGGAGAGAGTGCGTTACTCTTTTTCTGCCTTTGGCTTTGACCTTGCGGCTATCGCCAATGAATTGCTGGGTATGGAGCTTTTATGGGCACAGAAGGGGCTTCCGGAGTATAATTTGGCTATGGCAGCCTTATTTAGCGGCTAAGGAAAATGTTTTACCTTATTTTAATAAAGAAACAAGCCTAAAGCCGATTTAATACCGGTTTTAGGCTTGTTTTTATAGAAAACAATGATTAATAGGATAAACAAAAGTTGCAGATAGAAAAACAAGGCTTATAAGTCTTTTACCTATTTTCCGGAAAAATAACTATAAGCAACATTTTAAAACGCTCCTGAGCATATACGGCATGAGGTGTTTTAGAAGGCATTACTATGGTGTCGCCCCCAGAAAGTAAATACTCAGTATCTTCAATGGTGACCTTGCCCGTACCATCAAGGGCTATTACCATGGCGTCGCCATCGGATTCATGGGCGCTGATTTCCTCGCCTTTATCAAAGGCAAAGAGGGTAAGGCTGCGGTGTTTATTTTGAGCCAGAGTTTTGCTGACTATCTGACCGGGCATATAATCTACGGCTTCTGTAAGAGAAAGAATTTTCCCATGCTCAAGGTTCTTTATAAATTTTTCCATTATAATATCCTCCTTTTTATACCAAGATGCCTCTAAGGCATCTATTAAGTTATGTTACCACATAAAATTAGATATATAAAGCCAAAAATCAAATTATAAGCTTTGTAATAAGGACATACATAGGCTTTTGTTATAATGCCGCCGTTTCATCTGTAAAAAACCATAGGTTTATTGCCAAGCATGGGATGGCGGTGTCTTAGCCTTCACCTCAAGATAGTCCCAAAAAGCATTGGCAATGTTCATTTCTGAAATAATAAAAGCCATATTTGGCTCATCGGATTTAATCATCAATGTACCCTGACCGCCCCTGCCGTAAAGCAGCAAATTCGACGGCACTGCCTCGTCGACTACACAGCGATAATTTGTGTTGCCGTGGGCCAGCTTTTGTATATTAGCTCGATGGGACTCAAGCTCTTCTGAAGTATAACACAGACCTTCAGCACCAAGAAAATCGGCACAGGGCAGGGGCAGCAGGGGAGCTGTCATTGCTGTTTCGGATAAGACGTCTGTATGGCGGTAACCTTCAAGGTTTCTGCTTAAAGCAGAGCTGCTTTTCTGCCAAAGCTCAAGAATATGGCTTTTGGGTGCCCGCTCCTGCATAGATTTTGCCACGCCCTCCGGCATTGTTGCCAAGGTGGGGGCTCCTGCCATACAAACAGAGCTTCCGCCCCCTTCAAAAAACAGACTTGTTTCAAGGGCTGATTTCAGTATGTCGTGTCGGCTTGTTATTTTCATAAGCGGACGGCAGAGGGCAAAATAGTTTTCATATTCCTTAACAAGCGCTGCAATGGCCTGTGGGTTTACAATAAGTTCGTTGAGCATTCCTTCCGTATCCCTACCCACAGAAGAGGAAATTACAGCGGCAGATTTTGGAGCAATAAAAAGACTGCGCCTTATTATGCCGTCTCGCAGGCGGGGGTAGTAATACGGCTCAATCATACCCGTCATATAAATCGGCATCCACTTGGTAACAGCCTCCAGCAATTCATTTAAGTCCCGCCCAACATGATGGATAATTCTGACTCGATTTCCCATATCGAGAGCCTGCTTAAAATCCATGGCCCAACGTGCTGTAAATAATGGATTCTCATACATCCACCCCATATCCTCATCACTGCTAAGCAGAAGGGTCTGGGGGGATTTTTCTTTTTTTATACGGTCAAAAAACTGCATTACCGCTTCCTGCTTGCCCTCTGGGCCATAGTAATATCGCCTAGCGGCGGACAGCTCATCCTCTGGAATATTAAGTTTTAGCTCGCTGGATTTTCCCGCACTGGTAAAACTTTGGACAAGCATTTCCATGCCGGCCGCAGGGGCGGCCTTTCCAAGAAGCCATCTTTCCAAAAGCATCGCCGCTTCCCTTTCTTCCACAGGCCAAGCCGCCAAATTCAGCTTGCAGCGAAGGGCGTCACGCTGATAATCAGAATGGATGCGCCGTGTCAGATAAATACACATAGCCGGCAGAAAATCCGGCATTTTAGGCAAAGGGCGGTTGCCGTTTTTTAAACGGCTCACATATGAAGCATTTAAGTTTGCGGCTCTTGCCAGTTCACTGGCTTTAGTGTGGGTCAGCTCCATAACATGATTAAGACGTTCTGAAAACAAGCCTATACCCCCATTTAAATGTGACTTTATATAACAATTCTAACATAACTTGCAAAACAAGCCAAGACTTTTGGCACAAATCGTGCCATAAAAATTGGCACGACCAAAAATGCTTGCTAAGTGGTCAAAGGAAAGCCTCCTTGATATACTTATAAATTAGGAAAGTAGTGTTTTTAGCCCTAAACATATAGGTTGACCTTATAAGGCTGAGGGGCGGCTGAATTTGCCCATGCCATGGTATGTAATTAATTTTTAGCTGTTTAAGCTTATACATATAAAGCTTAGGGAAGGGAAGGAAAAGAAATGAAGCATATGCAGGTTAATAATCGGAGGGAGAAAATTCCGCCTTTTCCCCATCATAAAAACTTTCTTTACCGAATTGATAAGTTTTTCAACCCGAATAGTTTTTTTACACAGCTAAGCCACGGCAACTTTATAACTGTTAAAGAAGTTATAAGAGGATATAAGCATAAATGCGCCATACCAAGGGTGCTTCTTATAGACCCCACAAGTAGCTGCAATCTGCGCTGTAAGGGCTGTTGGGCTGCCGATTATGCCAAGGGCGACTCCCTCTCCTTTGAAAAGCTTGATGATATTATAAATCAATCCGAAAAGCTGGGAATTATGGATATACAGCTGTCCGGCGGAGAGCCTCTGCTGCGAAAAGATGATATTCTGCGGCTTTGCCGCAAACATAGGAAAACCACCTTTGGAGTTTTCACAAACGCCACCTTAATTGACGAGGAGTTTGCCGACGGTATTGCCGAAGTGGGAAATCTTAATATGTACGTCAGCATAGAAGGCACCAGAGAGGAAACGGATTTTCGCAGGGGAGAGGGGGTACATGAAAAGGTTTTAAAGGCTATGTCCCTTTTAAAAGAGCGTAATATTGGCTTTGCTTTTTCCACCTGCTATCATTCCAAAAACTATAAAACCATCGCAAGTGACGAATTTCTAGATGAAATGCGGGATAGAGGCGCTTGGTTTGGATGGCTTTTCAACTATGTCCCTGTGGGAAAGGATGCGGATTTATCCCTTGTTTGCACACCTGAGCAGAGAGCTTGGGTAAGAGAGAAAATAATAGATTACTGCAAAAGAAAAAACTGTCTCATTATAGACTTTTGGAATTCAGGTCATACCGCCTATGGCTGTGTGGCGGCGGGAAGCGGTTATCTGCACATTAACGCAAAAGGCGATGTGGAGCCCTGCGCTTTTTGCCACTATTCTGATTGCAACATACACGAATTATCTCTTGTTGAGGCATTGAGGTCTCCGTTTTTAACAAGCTTTCGTGCCTCTCAGCCTTTTTCGGATAATCCCCTGAGAGCCTGCCCCATGATTGACGTCCCAGAAGCCATTACGGATGTTATAAACAAGGGCGGCGCTCATTCCACCCATTACTCGGAGCCTGAGCCCATAGAAGTTTTTGTTGATAAGGTAAATGAAAACGCCAAGAAGTGGGAGCCTGTGGCAAATGAGTTAAAGGAATCCTTAGGTGAAGATAAGGCGAAGATTTACAATACTTTTGTAGAGTTTTTAAATATGAGAAAAAGAATTACAGATGGCAGAAGAAAGGTAAGTTTCGACGCAGAAAAGGATTAATCGTTGAAAAGGGGGAAATTGCAATGAGTATCAGAAAAAAGCTTCAAAGGTTGGGGCTTGTTCTTCTTAGCGCTTCAATCCTTATATCCGCTTCAGGCTGCAGAGCAGGCAAGAAAAACTCCGGCGGCTTTGGAAGTCTGGAAAACAACTTACGGGAAACCATTGACGGGGCTATCAATAAAGCTGTTCCAAAAACAGCCCCCGAGCTTTTTGCGGAAGGTGCAAAAAAAGCTCTTGTTGAAGCTTTGCAAAAAAGCGAACAAATAAACTCCGCAAGGTTTAATTTACTTATGGGCACAGCAGTTCGGACAGAAGGTCAGCGGTCGGGGTATACCAAATCCGATGTTCTTATTTCGAACGCATCAAACCCCAATGAAACCTTTTCCATAATTATGGAAGCCGCTTATGACCCTCAAACCACAGATAGCTCAATGGGTATAAGCATTGGGCAAAACGGAGAAATAACCGGCAGCGGCGGTATTTATTTCACCGACAACCATATGATTGTAAAAAAAGCTGATGTGGATATGCCCATGATACGGCATACTATTGAGCCGGAAGTGGCAGATTCCTACCGTAGCCTGCCGGCCCTTGAGCGCTTTATGCGGCTGCTCTCAGAGCCTTTGAAGCCAAAAATAAGCCAAGGGGAATGGCTTTACTCAATTGATTCATTCTTGGAAACTGTGTATGCTGCAGCCGTAGAAGAAAACTTTGTTTTAGAAAACCAAAGCTCAAGCTTTGCAGGCATAGATGAAGATTGCGCCGCCATAACCTTAACACTTCATGGCGAGGCAGCGGTAAATGCTGTTGGGGGCTTAGCAGAGC
The DNA here is from genome assembly GCA_012728025.1 of Clostridiales bacterium. Classification (GTDB taxonomy): domain Bacteria; phylum Bacillota; class Clostridia; order Oscillospirales; family Oscillospiraceae; genus UBA2658. The sequence continues at coordinate 4,052 of JAAYFX010000004.1, read as the reverse complement.
TAATCTCTAAGGACCCATCTTTAAAAGCGCTTTTTGTGTCGTATTATTTGATTTATGAGGATACCTATGGTATTACGGGCATGGACGGACTGTTGCGAGATTTAGATTCATTATCACCAGAAGAAATAAGCGCTATGACACTGACCTTCAAAATCCTTTTGGGAAGTAATTCCTCAGCACTGTATTTTAATGCAAAAGCCGGAGAAAAATCCAGCAGCCTTCTTTTAAGATTTTTTGAATTGGGCTATGCAAGTCAAATGGATATTGCTTTTACGGGATTTGACGGCGGAGGTGTCAAACTAAGCGAAATGAATGCCTACGAAGGCGGGGATAACTATTCAGGACTGTTTGTTTTTGAGGACATCTCCCCAGGCGGTCTGCGCCATGAATATACGGAAATGACGGCAAAAAGCGTTATAACAGAGGATAGCTACACCTCAAAGTTGGATTTAATATATAGTCGTGCCCCTGATATGGACTCAGAATCTATCGACCTTATCGGAAGCTATGATTATTCCCATGTTAAAAATGGCCAAAGCATTACAGGACAGTCCAGCGGTTTTAGCACTGTCAATATTGGCGGCGATACGAATAATTTTAACATATCGGTCACAATAAATCAGGATGAAGCCGGCCCTCCTGTAAGCATCCCCGAGTTTATCGAGGAGCTTGGCATAAGCACATATGAGCCTGCCAGCCTTTATGCTGTGCTTGGAGAAACCTTGACTCAAGAGCAATATAACAATGTCCCCGTTTCCATGAAACTTGTTTTCTCCATCATCTCCATGCTGGTGTAATTATGGAATACGAATTATTAAAGGTGGAAGCTATCTCCAAAAGCTATGGCAGTTTCACTGCGCTGAATAATATTAGCTTTTCTATGGGGCAAGGGGAAATACTTGGGCTTTTTGGGAAAAATGGCTCCGGCAAGTCAAGCCTTTTAAACATTATCGCCATGGCATTAAAGCCGGATAACGGAAACATCATATTTGACGGGCTAAATGCCGGTCAAAACCCAATGACGGCAAGAGGAAAAATCGGTTATGTACCTCAGGAGATTGCCCTTTTCGAAGAGCTGACAGTTGAGGAAAACCTGTTGTGTTGGTCGAAGCTGCGGGGCAAAAGCGCAAAGGCCAAGGTAATGGAAATATCCGACAGGCTAAACTTAGAAGAGATGTTATCCAAAAGGGTATGTACTCTTTCCGGCGGCATGAAGCGCAGGGTTAATTTTGCAGTTGCCCTTCTCGGCGACCCAAAGCTGCTTATTTTGGATGAGCCTTTTGTGGGTCTTGATATTGATAATACAGAAATAATAGAAGACATTATGAAGAAGTTATCAGATAGCGGAGTTTCGCAAATTGTTTCAGGCCACTCACCGGAGCAGTTAATTCCCTTAGTCCATCGGGTGATGGTGCTTTCAGATGGCCAGATTGTCTATTTGGATAAAAGGGACAGCTATTTGCAAGAAGCAGGAAACCGAAGTATAAAGCACTTTATGGGAGATATAATCAGGGGTAAATTATAATGAGTGCTATAAGATTTTTCTTTTATGATATTAAGCGATTGTTTTACCACTCGTCACTTTTAAGCCTATGTTTATTTTCTCCTCTTATCGTCGTCCTAATTTTTTCGTTGGTTGTTTCCCCCATGATTTTTACAGGTAGGGGCCTGCACTTTAATCTTGCCCTTTGTAATGAGGATGAAAGCACCGAGGTAAAGGAATTTATAAATCAGCTTGTAAATTCTCAGGCCCTTATTGACCTTGTAAGCGTTTATCCGGTGGATACAGTGGAAAAGGGCATTGAATTGGCCGAAAAGGGAAAGGTTTCGGTTTTTGTCCATGTTCCCCAGAATGTTTTTTCAGACATACGAGAGGGGGATGACACAAGAGCTGCAATCTACGGCACAAATGCCCATTCTCTTGAAATGGAGCTTATTACAATTGCCTTGGACAGCTCCCTTTCCGTTGTGGGCAAAAGTCAGAATGTAATGGAAGCGGCAAGGCTTGTTCTTCTTGAAAAGGGCGAGTCAGTTAAAGATGCTGAAGTTTTCTTGGATAATGCAACGGGATTTGCTTTAAATGAATATATGGGCAGGCGGGAGCTGCTAGGGCAAAGCGGGCCTATTTCACCTTTGGGGGAACACCTGCCGATTGAGTATTACATAAGCGCAATTTTTTCAATTTTCGCCGCCTTATCCATGCTTCCGCTTATTCATTTCAGTGCCGCCGATTCACATGGACCAATCTTACGGCGGGGGCTTTTATGCGGGATTGGGGCGGGCAGGTTTTTTGCGGCGAGAATAGCCTCAGGAACAATATTTATTTTTCTTGTTCTGACAATGCTTTTCCCCAGCTCAATTATTTTGCGCCTGTCGGGAAAACTGCTTGGCGGAACATATGTAAGCAGCTTTGCGGCCCTGCTTTTTTCAATGTTCCTTACAGCCCTTGTGTTTTCGGCCTTGGCTCTTGTTATAGCCACTTGGCTTCCCGGCGAGAAAACTGCCCTGTGGTTTGGCTTTTTCCTGACAGTTTTTATGGCTGTTTTCTGCGGAGCTTTAATTCCCGAAAGCGCTCTTCCGAAGATGGCTGCAATTATTGGAAAATGGCTTCCCCTTCGTACGTCTTTAAGAATGTTGTCCTTATTACTTTTTAATTTCAGTTATGAAGCTTTTACAAGGGATGCTTTAAAAAGTTTAGGCTTTGCTGCCTTTTTATTACCTTTGGGTCTTTGGGGGCTTAAAAGAAGGGGTTATCCGACGTGAGACTTAATTATATGCTAAAGGCAAGGCTCGCCCATTTATTAAGAGAACCGGTATTTCTTATTTTTATCACCTTGTCCATTGCCATCTCTGTTTCAGCGGCATTTTTTGCGGCGGAAAAGCAGCAAGAGGGATTTAAGGTGGCTGTTGTTTCCGAGGATATCGGCGACTTGGGAGAAAAGCTCGTTTTATATATCCTTGATATTGAAGATTTTTCCGCCCAGAAAATGACAAGGGATAAGGCATTGCGTCTGCTTCAAAATGACCGTCTTGATGCCCTGCTGATTATTCGTGACAATTTTTCAGAAAGCCTTTTAGCGGGAGAGTTTCGAAATATTTTAGAGATTTTTACATCCCCCTCATCTCAAGCACCTACAACCATCACAGAGCCTATTATAAACGGAGCTATGATACTGTGGATGGAGGAGTTCTCTACTATTCGCACAAGGGAATATCTTCTTGAAAAGGAAATGGAATACAGCACTGCTGACGAGGATTGGCAAAGGAAAGAAATGAAAAGGCTTTGGGAAGCAGGGGCAATGATTTACGTTGACAAGATTGAGTTAAGCGGCGGAGAAACACGCCCTGAATATGATAATCCTTTGCACGTTTGTATAAAATGGTACTGCGCCCTTAGTATGTTTTATCTTCTACACGCCGCCTCATGGGTGCTTGAACTAAATAAAAGCGGCTTATCCGAAAGGATAAGGCAGGCTAACATCCCCAAATGGAAACTTATAATCAGCAATTGCCTGCCATCCCTTTTAGTGGGTGTTTTTGGCTACTTTATTGCCGGAGCCCTTGGCAGCCTTTTTACGGGAGACAGTCTTAGTAAGCTGGTTGTAAACTTAATTCCAGTAGCGATTTATCTTTCCGCCCTAATCGGAATGACACTTTTTGTCGTATCAATTTTTAAAAGCAGCTTATCTTTAATGTTTATTGCGCCGGTTTTAACATTTTTAAGCGCTGTCCTAAGCGGGCTTCTTATTGAGCTTCCAAAACTGGCCTATGTGCTTATTTGGCTCTCTCACGCTCTGCCGGGCAAATGGCTTGTCCTAACCCTTGAGAATCCAATTAAATTTATGTCTGGGTCTATTTTGTGCTGTGCTATTTGGCTGGGAGCGGGGTTTGCAATTTCAATACAAAAGCAACAAGAACCCAATAAATCCCATAGCCTGTAAAATAATGAAAAGACTAAACCTTTTACTGACAGCAATAAAACATTATAAATAATCCCGTTTTTATATGCCTATTGCTTATAGCAAAAAGGTTTTATACTGCAAGTATAGGCG
>JAAYFX010000071.1 GCA_012728025.1 Clostridiales bacterium | reverse complement strand
TTCGTATACCGTTGGCATTGAAGCAAGATTTGAATAAACGGTTCTTAAGCCCCCCGCATGCTGAATGACAACCGTCATACCCCCAAGATCATCCATCCTGACACTTTCGACTATTCCGGCACTCACTGCCATAACTTGCGTTCCCAGTTCAGAAGCAATGCTTATAGACTCGCTTGTGCGCCAGTCTCCCATCTTCTGATTATAAATAAGGGCGGTGACGGAATAGGGCACTGTTATCTCACCTTGAACCGGCCATACAAAGGGCGCTCCGTCCGAGATTTCCGCCTGCTCGTCGCTCCAAGCTCCGGTTTCCTCAGTCTGGGTTATTTCCTCCAGACTTTGTTCCGGCTCCGGCTCTATAAGTTCCTGCTCATAAGTTTCCGGTGGCTCTGCCAGCTCCTGCTCATTGATTTCCGGTACATAAATATTGGTTTCCGGAATGGACAGAGAGCCTTCCTCTACATTAGCCCCGTTTCCCGCAAACAGCACATAGGTCGAAACGCCTATAACTGCCACGCACAGGAAAAGGACTATGTAGAAGCCCTTTCCGGCAAAAAACGCCTCCAGCTTTTCGCCAAAGCTCTTTTTTTCGCTCATAAAGTTTTCCTCCTGATAGATATAGTAAAAAATGGTGTTCCTGCAGGTATTTTTGCCTGCCTGAACACCATTTATACTTATATTACCAATATTTTTTCAGGATTTGATAAATTTATTTTTTTATACTGTAAAAAGCGTCATTTCCAGAATACTGAGCCACGTCAAAAAGTTCCTCCTCAATGCGCAGAAGCTGGTTATATTTTGCAACCCTGTCAACCCTGCTGGGAGCGCCGGTTTTAATCTGCCCTGCGTTTACGGCAACGGAAACATCGGCTATGGTTGTGTCCTCGGTTTCACCGCTGCGGTGGGAGATAACCGTTGTGTAGCCTGCCCTGTGAGCCATCTGGATGGTATCGAGGGTTTCAGTTAAAGTGCCAATCTGGTTAAGCTTTATTAGGATGGAGTTTGCCACACCAAGCTCTATGCCCTTTTTAAGTCGGCTGGAGTTTGTAACAAAAAGGTCGTCACCCACAAGCTGAATTTTCTCGCCCAAGGCGTCTGTAAGCATCTTCCAGCCTTCCCAGTCGTCCTCGGCCATGCCGTCCTCAATGGATATGATGGGGTATTTTTCGCAGAAACCCACCCACATATCAACCATGTCCTGACGGGTCATAACAGTGCCCCGCTTAGGCAGGTGATAGCAGCCGTCGCTTTCGTTAAACCATTCGGCAACGGCGGGGTCCATGGCAATTTTAAAGTCCACACCGGACTTATAGCCGGCCTTCTCAATAGCTTCCACAAGGGCTTTAAGAGCATCCTCGTCACTGGCAAGGTCGGGAGCATAGCCGCCCTCGTCACCAACACCTGAGGAGGGAACAATTTTTTTCAATGTGTGGAAAACCTCGGCGCTCATGCGCACAGCCTCGCTGAAGTTTTTAGCGGAGACGGGCATTATCATAAACTCCTGTATATCAATAGAGTTTGAGGCATGAGCACCGCCGTTTAAAACGTTCATCATGGGAACAGGAAGCTCCTTTGCGTTGCAGCCGCCTATATAGGTGTAAAGGGGCATTCCAAGGGCAGCGGCGGAAGCTCTGGCGCAGGCAAGGGATACGCCCAACATGGCGTTTGCACCAAGACGGGTTTTGTTTTCTGTGCCGTCAAGCTCAATAAGCAGCTTGTCTATGGAAGCTTCGTCCATGGCGTTAAGCCCCTGCAAAACCTCGGCAATCTCTCCATTTACGTTCTCAACGGCCTTTAAAACTCCCTTGCCAAGATAACGGGTTTTATCATCGTCACGAAGCTCGCAGGCTTCAAAAATGCCGGTGGAAGCTCCCGAGGGCACCCCCGCCCGTCCCACTGTTCCATCCTCTAGGGTAACTTCAACTTCCAGTGTTGGGTTCCCGCGGGAATCCAAAATTTCCCGAGCGTGGACTTCTTCAATTTCAAGATAGCTGTTTACTAACATTATATTTCCTCCTTGTGGCAGAGCTTTTTATTTGTGTGTAATAAGGCTTTCTCCGGTCATTTTTTCAGGCTTTTCAATGCCCATCATTTCAAGCATTGTAGGTGCTATATCTGCAAGGCAACCGTCTTTAAGGCTAACATTCGCCCCGCATATAATAAGGGGTACGGGCTGGGTTGTGTGGGCTGTGTGGATTTGCCCATCCTCTGTAAGCATACAGTCAGCGTTGCCATGGTCAGCTGTTATGAGGATAGTTCCGCCCATTTCCGAAACGGCTAAGGCTATGCGGCCAACACAGATGTCCACCGTTTCAACAGCTTTTATGGCCGCCGCCATATTGCCGGTATGCCCAACCATATCACAGTTTGCGAGATTGCATATAACAACGTCGTATTTGCCGCTTCTTATGGCCTCGGAGCATTTATCCGCAACTTCAAAGGCGCTCATTTCGGGGATAAGGTCATAGGTTGGAAACTGTTTGGGGGAAGGCACAAGAATCCTATCCTCACCTTCATAGACCGTTTCCGTTCCGCCGTTAAAGAAAAAGGTTACATGGGCATATTTTTCAGTTTCGGCAATGCGAAGCTGGCTTAGTCCCAGCCTGCTTATATATTCACCAAAGGTATCTTCAAGCTCCTCGGGAGGATAAGCAACAGGCAACTTTTTAAGCTTTTCGTCATATCTTGTCATGCAAACAAAGTTTACAGGTAAAGCAAGCTTTTTCCTTTCAAAACCGTCAAAATTCTCACTTGTTAAAGCATAGCTTATTTCCCTTGCCCTGTCCGGTCGGAAATTTGCAAAGATTACACCATCTCCCGACTTTATAACTCCGGCGGGGTCACAGACAACAGGCTCTACAAATTCATCGGTAATGCCTTTTGCATAGCTTTCCTCAATAGCTTTGACGGGGTCGGGGTTTTGTATGCCCTGTGCCAAAACCATGGCCTCGTAGGCTCGCTGGACTCTGTCCCAGCGTTTGTCCCTGTCCATGGCGTAAAACCTGCCCTGAACCGTTGCGATTTTGCCTATTTCCAGCTCCTTGGTTTTCTCACAGCACTCCCTTAAAAAGCCCGCTCCCGTTTCGGGACCAACATCCCTGCCGTCAAGGAAGGCATGAATATAAACATCTTTCAGCCCTCTGCGTTTCGCCATTTCCAAAAGGGCATAAATATGGGTGTTGTGGCTGTGAACTCCCCCATCGGACAAAAGCCCCATAATATGCAGGGGGCTTGCCGTACGGCGGCATTCATCCATAAGGTCTGAAAGAGCCTTGTTTTCAAAAAAGTCACCTTCGGAAATAGCCTTTGAAATCAGCGGCAGAGTTTGGTAGACTATGCGCCCTGCGCCGATATTAGTATGCCCTACCTCGCTGTTTCCTATCTGCCCCTCGGGCAGGCCAACATCCTTGCCGGAGGCACGGAGAATGGAGTTTGGGCATTGCTCAAAAAGCTTATCCAAAACAGGGGTGTATGCTTTGTATATGGCGTTTCTCTCGCTGTTTTCCGCAAGTCCATAGCCATCCATTATAAGCAGTGTAGTGGGAATTTTTTTCATGCTTAGGTAACCATACCTTTCATATCGTTAAAGCCGCCGCAAAGCAGCGCCCTGTTTCCTGCCTTATTTACTCCCCTGTAACCTGAGCCACAGCATCAATAATCTGTGCAAAATCCGCCGGCTTTAAGGAGGCGCCGCCGATAAGTCCCCCGTCTATGTCCGGCATGGACAAAAGCTCGAGGGCATTTTTGCCGCTCATGGAGCCGCCGTAAAGTATACTGATGCTTCGGGCAAGCCTTGCCCCCCGACGCTCACGGATTATGCGGCGTATGCACTCGCAAACCTCCTGTGCCTGCTGGGCGCTTGCTGTTTTTCCCGTACCTATGGCCCATATAGGCTCATAGGCTATAACACAATGGCGCAGCTTATCGTCGGGAATTTTTGAAAGGGCCGCAAGGGTCTGGTAGCGGACATACTCCATGGTAAGCCCACGCTCTCTTTGCTCTAAAGATTCTCCAACGCAAATTATAGGTGACATACCGTTTTCCAAAACGGCAACAGCCTTATCCCCAACGGAAAAATCCGTTTCCCCATGATATTGCCGTCTCTCACTGTGTCCTACTATAACGTAATGAACACTAAGGTCGTCAAGCATGGCAGCGGAAATTTCCCCTGTGAAAGCGCCCTTATCATGAAGGCTTAAATCCTGAGCGCCAACATAGATGCGGCTGTCTTTAAGGCTGCGGCGCAGGTTTGGTATGTGGGTGTAAGGAGCGCACAAAACCACCTCGCAGGTCTTTGTTTTCGGAAGAAGATGGCGAAGCTCCTCTGCAAAACTCTTGACCTCGGAAGGCAGAAGGTTCATTTTCCAGTTGCCGGCTATTATTGCTTTACGGTATTTTTTGTTCATAAAAACAGTCCTTTCAAAGATGTTCCGCCGCAAACCGGTCTTTAAAAGGCCGTATATTTTGCGGTCAGACAGGATTTTCTGCCACGAGCAAAGGCTTTATGCCGTGGGTTTGCGCTTTATTTATTATTTATCCGGCAGGCAGGCTATACCAGCAAGCTCTCTACCTTCAAGAAGCCCCAGTGAGGCCCCGCCCCCCGTTGAAATGTGGGTCATTTTATCTGCATATCCCATCTGCTCCACAGCGGCGGCACTGTCTCCCCCGCCGACTATTGTAACAGCATCAGACTCTGAAAGGGCCTTTGCAACGGCATTTGTGCCATCTGCAAAAGCAGGAAACTCAAAAACCCCCATGGGCCCGTTCCATATAACGGTTCCCGCCGTCTTTATCTTTTCCTGATACAGCTTTATTGTCTCGCCGCCAATGTCCAAGCCCATCCAATCGGCGGGTATTTCCTCTTTTGACACTATCTTCTTTTCACAGTCTGGCGCAAAATGTGAGCCGATTGCGTAGTCCATGGGTAAAACAAGCTCTGTACCTTTTGCCTTTGCTTTTTCAATAAGCTCTTTGGCAAGAGTAATTTTGTCCGCCTCCATAAGAGACTTTCCAACCTCAAGGCCCATGGCCTTCATGAAGGTATATGACATACCCCCGCCTATAAGAATGGTGTCGGCCTTGTCTATAAGATTGCTAATAACGCCAATTTTGTCCGACACCTTAGAGCCGCCTAAAATAGCCACAAAGGGCCGACGGGGAGCCTCAAGAGCCTTGCCCATTACGGAAAGCTCCTTCTCCACAAGAAAGCCGGCATAGGCTGGAAGGTATGAGGCAACCCCAACAGTGGAGGCATGGGCACGGTGGACTGTGCCGAAAGCGTCAGATACATAAAGCTCGGCAAGCTCGGAAAGCCTGCGGGCAAAATCAGGGTCGTTTTTCGTTTCATCAGGGTCAAACCTTAAGTTTTCTATAAGCATTATCTGGCCGTTTTCAAGAGCTTGAGAAAGCCTTTTCGACTCCTGCCCTGCAACGTCTGCCGCAAAGGCAACAGGCATACCCAGAAGTTCTGACAGTCTATTTGCCACAATTTTTAGGGATAGCTCAGGCTTAACCTCGCCCTTGGGTTTTCCCAGATGGGAGCAGACAATGACCCTTCCGCCCCTTTCCAAAAGATATTTTATCGTGGGTATAGATGCCACTATCCTCTTATCGCTGGTTATTTCTCCGCTTTCCTTATCCAGCGGAACGTTAAAGTCACAGCGAAGAAGTATTCTTTTTCCAAAGACCTCCGCATCCCTGATTGTTGTTTTTTCGTATTTCATAAAAACCTCCGTATAGCTTTTATAAATCTATTTTGGCATATTCCCCGAGGCGCAAAGTCCGGTAAAACCTTGCTGACGCAGGGCCTCATAGCATAAAATCGCCACACTGTTTGAAAGATTAAGACTTCGTGCCTCATCTTTCATGGGTATTCGGATACAGCGGCTTTCATAATGCTGAATAAGCTTTTCGGGAAGCCCTGCCGTTTCCTTGCCGAACATCAGCTTAACATCACCGGAAGAATCTGCCTTGTCATAACTTATGCTTGCCTTTGTGGTGGAAAGCCAAAGCCCCTCATCCCCATTTTTTTCAAAGTACTCCTCAAGACTTTTATAGACTTTCACATCCAGAAGCCCCCAGTAATCAAGCCCCGCCCGCTTAAGGGCCTTATCGGAAATATCAAAGCCCAGAGGCTCTATAAGATGCAGCCTTGCGCCGGTTACAGCGCAGGTGCGGGAAATGTTTCCTGTGTTTGCGGGGATTTCCGGTTCCACAAGTATAATATCTACCATTTATTCTGCTCCGAATATGGGAAATAGCGACTTGAAGGCGTCACCTTCCCAAACTTATCTATGATTTGAGTAACATTGTAGTACCATTTTATCAAAAATTCAACTTATAAATGGTAAAAGTACAAACAATTCTCTTAAATTATGCAATGTTGTATAATATTACAATTATAGTCAGGGGAAAATATATGGAATAAACGTACTTATGACCTCCTTTTATCTGCCAAGCTCTTTTCATCCCCCTTGAGGCCAGTTCCCTTGAAAAAGTTTTACGGCAAGTCTATAATGGTAAATATACGATACTGGGTGTTTACACGGTTTAAAACATTAAGGACTTTGGCCTTTTTATCATACGCATAAAGCCGCAAATAATAATCAGATAAACGGATTAAATATTTAAAAGGCGGACAAACCCTTTTTCCCGCCTTGAAAGGAGCAGAAATTGCTTTCAAGCAGCTTAGAAAATCGGGGGAAAACTCTTTATATGGTTATACCCTGTTATAATGAGCAGGAGGCTCTGCCCGAAACAGCCAAACGTCTGAGGGAGAAGATGAGAATGCTCATTCAAAAGGACAAAATCTCTCCCTCCAGCCGTATAATGCTGGTGAACGACGGTTCTAGTGACGGCACTTGGGAGCTTATCTGCCGGCTTAACTCTGAGGACAGCCTTTTCTGCGGGGTTTGCCTTTCCCGTAACAGAGGGCACCAAAATGCTTTGCTTGCAGGGCTTATGGCAGCTAAGGACAGGGCAGATTTCACCATATCCATGGACGCAGACCTTCAGGACGATATAAACGCTATTGACGAGATGGTGGATAAATATCTCGAGGGCTGCGAAATTGTTTACGGTGTGCGCTCCGACCGTGAAACCGACACAGCCTTCAAGCGCCTTACGGCGGAAGGCTATTATAAGCTTTTGGATACCCTTGGCGGAGAGGTGGTTTTTAACCACGCCGATTACAGACTTATGAGCAAAACAGCCCTTTTCGCCCTCTCAC
>JAAYFX010000070.1 GCA_012728025.1 Clostridiales bacterium | reverse complement strand
GCAACAGATTTACAGTCTGCCCCCTTTGGCCACTTGGGTACTCCTCCATGTTAGATTATGCCGATAAGGCTGAGTGGAGCTGGTGGACGGATTCGAACCCCCGACCTGCTGATTACAAATCAGCTGCTCTACCGGCTGAGCTACACCAGCGCATCAGCGAAATTCATATTAGCAAAAAAAAACGACTTTGTCAACATCTATTTTAGTTTTTAAAAAAAAGACTGGAGGAAACCTGCATGTCTGACCTTATGGAGCTGGCGGTTCAATATCGCATTTCCGGACTTGCCTGCAAAGATAAACTCTGTGAGCTTAAAAGCAGGCTTACAAACGAGGAGTTTTCGGCCGGAGAAATATATGAGCTGAAAAGGAACATAACAATGCTGACCGCCATGTCACGGGATTGTATTGCTACATCAAATTACCTTAAGGCTTATTCTGAAAGGAGAGAGAGGCTTGAAAGACAAAGACATAGCCAGTCTTGAATTTGCAGCCTTGCGGGAATACATAATGATTATGCAGGGTGGGGGAAATCTGGCCGCCCATGTGAGGCTTGCAATAAACGAGGAGCTGACAGAAAGACAGAGAGAGCTTATAACCATGTATTATCTTGAGGGAATGAGTATGAGTGAAATAGCCCGAGTGTTGGGCCTTAGTCCTTCTACCGTTAGCAGGACTATGAAAAGGGGAAGGGAGAGACTGAGAAAACACTTTAAATATAATGGTAGAATGTTTTTGAATGGGATGCTGGAGTGATAATTGCCTATTGGTATCGTCACTTTTTGTCGGAATTTGCAAAGTCTATGCAATTATGCTACAATATGCGGATATATTATTCATAGATTTGAAGTGTAGGGAGTGTGTACAGATTTTTGAAATAACAGGGGAGATATGAAACTCTGCCTGATTTTACGTTTTTCGCATGAAAGGGTTATAGACTTATATGAGCATAAAATATAAAAAACATATTGCGGGCTGCCTGTTGATTGCAGTGGCGCTTTTTGGCTTTTCCGGATGCCGCAGGGAAGTTTATACAAATCCCTATGAAGGCATGGTTCTGGTTTCTGACGGAATGGGGGGGCAGATGTGGGTTAGGCTTTATGAGGAGCTTCCTGCTTCTTCCTTTGAGCCTGAGGACTTTTACCCTGATGGGGAATTTATAAACTATCGGGGTGAGGGGTTTACAGCCCTAAGAGGGATAGATGTTTCCGAGCATCAGCGTGATATTGATTGGCAGGCGGTTGCGGGAGAGGGCGTTGAATTTGCTATCATACGTGCCGGTTTCAGGGGATACAGCGAAGGACTTATCTATGAAGATGAGTTTTTTAGAGAAAATATTGAGGGTGCTATTGAGCAGGGAATAAAAGTGGGAGTTTATTTCTTTTCCCAAGCTATTAATACCAAGGAGGCTCGTGAGGAAGCCCGCTTTCTTTTGGAGCTTATTGATGGGTATGATTTGGACTTGCCGGTTTTTTATGACTGGGAATATGTTTCAAATGTCGGAGAAACAAGGGCAGACGAGCTTGAGGGAAAGACGATTACAGATAACTGCCTTGCTTTTACGGAGCTTATAGAAGAAGCCGGTTATGAGGCGGGGGTTTATTTTTATAGGGGGCTTGGTTATGCCCAGTATGAGCTTGACCGTCTGGGAAGCCTGATTTTTTGGGCGGCGGCTCCAGCAGACACACCGGATTTTTATTATGCTCATAGAATATGGCAGTATTCCTTTACGGCAAAGGTTGAGGGAATTGATAACGATACTGATTTGAATCTTATGTTTTTGCCTAAAGAGGCAGGTTCCGGTTCATAGGATTTGATTAAAAACGGAAAGACCCTGTGCATAATGCATAAAAAGCAGGCGGCCTCTTAGTATAAAGGCCGCCTGTTTGAGGTTTTATTTATTATTCTGCCGGCTGTTCGGGGAGGGGCTGCTCATCTTCGGGGGTGGCTTCCGGCTCATCATCGGAAGAGTTGGAAGTTTCCTTTATAAGCTCATCATCGGAAGCTTGAGGTGCTGCGCTTTCATCAGAAGACAAGTCTTCAAATTCGACCTCTATGTCACAATCTTTGCAGGTTTTGGGGTCTATGCCAGTTTTCACTTCGTCGATTTCAGCTTTTAGCTTGTCTATATTCTCGATTGTGAGGGCGACTTCGTCGAAAAGCTGTACAAAAAATCTGTCAGGCAGGTCTTTGGTGGTCTCGTAGTATAGCTTGCCTATTTCTGCAAAGGTTTTTTGCATGGAATCCTTTTCTGAGTTAAGTTCCATGTTGAGCTTTGCAACACGTGTTACGTCCTTTGCTTTGTCTGTTGCTTTACCTGCAAAGCTGCGGGTTTTTTCAGCTACGGCTCCAAGGGTGTTTTTTACTACGTCTTTGAT
>JAAYFX010000069.1 GCA_012728025.1 Clostridiales bacterium | reverse complement strand
TGGCGGAGAGAGAGGGATTCGAACCCCCGGTGCTTTCGCACAACGGTTTTCAAGACCGTCACCATCGACCACTCGGACATCTCTCCGTTTCGGTCGCTTTGGTATAATAGCATGAAAGCTCCCTAATGTCAACTATTTTATACCTGTTTGCAATAGATATGCCATAGCCTAATTTGCGGTAAAAGCTCGGAATTTTATAAATTATGTTTGATTATATCAGATTTAAAGTATATAATCATAATTTAGACGAATGCTGCGGCTTTTGCAGCAAAAAAGGTACATAAATTAGGGGAACTGGTACATGAAAAATATTTTTATCATAAATCCGGCTGCCGGCTCTAAGGATTCAAGTGACGCTATCGAAAAGGAAATTCTTAAGGTTTCGGATAGATATAATTGCGAAATATATCGCACTAAATATGCCGGAGATGCAACTCGCTATGTATCCGAGTATTGTAAATCACATTCTGAGCCTTTGCGCTTTTTCTCCTGCGGGGGGGACGGCACCTTAAACGAGGTGGCAAACGGCATAGCAGGTTTTGAAAACGCAACCTTTGGCTGCTATCCCTGCGGCAGTGGTAATGATTTTGTAAAATATTATGGAAGCGTTGAAAGTTTTCTGGATATTGAAAATCTTCTGGAAGGCACAGAGCAGCTTATAGACCTTATTCGTGTGGGAGATAAATATTGCGTTAACATCTGCAACTTTGGCTTTGACGCTGTTGCCGCTAAAAATATGAGCAAGCTTAAATACAACAAGCTTCTCGGCGGAAGCCGTGCCTATTATGCCGGCACCGCAAAGGCGCTTTTTGGTTCCATGAAAACTCCCTGCCGCATAGAGGCTGACGGGGAAATACTGACGGACGACGATATTTTGCTATGCACAGTGGCTAACGGCAAATACATAGGCGGCTCTTTCCTCTGCGCACCACGGGCGAAAAACGATGATGGATATTTGGATTTATGCCTTGTAAATCCCATCTCCCGCTTTTCTTTCATAAAGCTTGTAGGCTCATATAAAAATGGCCTCCATCTGGATGATAAGCGCTTTTCAAGCTTTATAGTCTATCGCCGCTGCAAAAAACTCAGCATAAAAGGCGGCAAAAACTTTATTTACGCCCTTGACGGCGAGATATACGAACTTCCCAATATGGAAATTGAAGTTGTGCCGAAGGCTGCAAAATTTATAGTGCCCCAAGGTCTGTCTTGCTGAAATTGTACATATTAATTAAAGAGCGCCCAATCCAAAAGTTTTTTACAGGATGGGGCGCTTTTTATTTTCTTTTAAAAACAAGTCATAGAAATTACTTGCAGAATTTAGACCGAAAATTTCCTATACTTCCATTATAACAGGCAATATCATGGGGCTTCTTTTCGTCTGCTTATAAAGGTATCCGGAGAGGTTGGCCTTTACCTTGGCCTTTATAGTGGCCCAGTCACTTATATGCTGGGCTTCACAGGAATCCAGTGTCTCCAAGGTAACACGACGCAGCTCCTCCAATAGGTCGTCGGATTCCTTTACATACACAAAGCCACGGGTTACTATATCCGGTCCGGAAACAAGGCTTGCGTCCTCGGAGGACAATGTCATTACAATCACGAGCATACCGTCCTGAGCAAGATGCCGCCTGTCTCGTAAAACCACACTGCCCACATCCCCTACTCCGGTGCCGTCCACAAGAACCTTTCCGGCAGGGACATTTCCTCCAAGCTTCACACTTCTTTTCGTAACCTCGACTATTCTGCCAATGTCACCTATTATAACATTGTTCGGTAAAACCCCCATGCTTTTCGCAAGCTGGGCGTGGGTTGAAAGATGCCTTTGCTCACCATGAAGGGGCATGAAAAACTTCGGCTTTGTAAGGGCAAGTATCATCTTAAGCTCTTCCTTGCAGGCGTGTCCGGAAACGTGCAGCTCCTCAAGCCTGTCATAGTTTACCTCGGCACCCTTTAAGAAAAGCTCGTTTATAACCCGATTTATGGTTTTTTCATTGCCAGGGATAGCGGAGGCCGAGATTATAACCCTATCCCCCGCATCTATTTCCACCTGACGGTGACCGGAAAAGGCCATGCGGTACAGGGCCGACATACTCTCCCCCTGACTGCCTGTGGTTATGACGACAATCTTGTTTTTTGGATAAGAGTTAATCTGGTTTATATCCACAAAAATATCCGAGGGTACGTCCATATAGCCCAGCTCCGTAGAAACACGCATAACGTTTTCCATGCTGCGCCCTGTTATGGCAACCTTCCTTTTAAACTTTGCGGCGCTGTTTATAATCTGCTGAAGCCTGTGGACGTTAGAGGCAAAAGTTGTGACAATAATCCTCTTGTTACAATCTTTAAAAAGCTGGTCGAAGCGGGCACCGACCTTGCTTTCAGACTCTGAATATCCGGGCTTTTCAACATTTGTTGAGTCGGAAAGGAGCATTAAAACCCCCTCTTTTCCCAACTGACCCAGACGGGTAAGGTCAATCATGCCCCCCTGTATGGGTGTAACGTCGATTTTAAAGTCCCCTGTGTGAATAAGGGTTCCTATGGGTGTTTTTATTGCCAGAGCCACAGCATCTGCTATGCTGTGGTTAACATGGATAAATTCCACCTGAAAGTTTCCCGCTTTTATGGTGTCCCCTGCCTTAACCACTTTTATTTTGGTTTTGTTCAGAAGGCCATGTTCCGAAAGCTTAATTTCAATAAGCCCTGCTGTAAGCCTTGTGGCGTAAAGGGGAGCATCCAAATCCCGCATAACATAGGGCAGGGCACCGATATGGTCCTCATGTCCATGGGTTAAAATGATGCCTCGGATACGGTGCTTGTTTTGCACAAGGTAGGTGGTGTCGGGTATGACAATGTCAATGCCATACATTTCCTCGTCGGGAAAGCCCAGCCCGCAATCCACAACGATAATGTCGTCGCCGTATTCAAAAACGGTAAGGTTTTTTCCGATTTCGTTAAGGCCGCCTAGGGGGATAATTTTAAGTTTTGATGCCATTTGCAGTTTTTTCTCCTTTTGATGAATAAAGTATGTAGATTCCGAGTATCAAAGAGCGCAAAAAACCGCAGACGCTCATTCCTATTATATCCGCCCTGCTACGCTGATATAATGGAAATTCGTCCGGCTGTTTCATGAACGACAATAAAAATCCACAAATTCCCACGGATTCAGGCATAAAGCCTTATTACCGCAGGGTTCAGGGGATTTTTTCCTACTGCCTGTCTTATACTTGAAACCATTATAAATAAGTACTCTCGTACAAATCTTTATATTAAAATGCGAGCTGTGGCAAAAGCCTCCAGCCGCTTGTATCCTTCTCACAATAAGCCTAGCACATTTTTGGTAAAAATGCAAGGTAATTTAGGCTACATCTCCCGCCTGCCCTCAAGAGCCAGCACAAGTGTAGCATCGTCGGCATATTCCAGATTTGAGCCAACGGGTATTCCGTAGGCAAGTCTTGTAACCTTAACCTCAAAGGGTTTAATTAAGCGGGAGATATACATGGCCGTCGTATCGCCCTCGGTATCGGGGTTTGTTGCCATTATAACTTCACGAACATCTCCTGCGGCAACCCGAGCAATAAGCTCAGAAATTTTAAGGTCGTCAGGCCCTATGTGGTTCATGGGGGACATAAGCCCATGGAGAACATGGTAAACCCCGTTAAACTCCCGACTGCGCTCGAAAGATGCCAAATCCCTAGGCTCTGCAACAACGCAAATTACGGATTTGTCCCTTTTATCATCCAGACAAACGGAGCAGACTTCCCCGTCTGTAAGGTTTTGGCAAATAGGGCAGCTGTGAACGCTTTTTTTGGCCGCAATTATAGCCTCGGCAAAAGCCATGGCCTTTGTTTCGGGCAGGGACAGCACATGAAAGGCAAGGCGCTGGGCACTTTTTCTTCCAATGCCCGGAAGAGAGGCAAAGCTGTCTATAAGATTTTCCAACGGGGCGGGGAACAACGACATTTCTTAAAGCTCCTTGAAATAAATGTCCGCCAAAAGGCGGCATAGTTTGTGTTTTTAAAGCCTTTGCCTGTCTAAAGAGCAAAAACTAAGGCTTTTATGCATTTCTGATGGCATCAATTGCCGCCGCCCTGTCCTTTTTTCCAAAGACGGCACTGCCGGCCACAAGAACGTTTGCTCCCGCATCTTTACAAAGTTTTGCAGTTTCACTGTCTACCCCACCGTCTACCTGAAGCTCGCAAGAGGGATTTGTTTTATTTATAAGCTCTTTCATCTCCGCTATTTTGTCCAATTGCTCATGCATAAAGCTTTGACCGCCGAAGCCCGGCTCCACAGTCATTATGAGAACTAAATCAAGCTTATCCAAATAGGGTATAATGGCTTTGGCGGGAGTTTTTGGCTTAAGTGAAAGTCCCACCTTTTTGCCGCAGGATTTAACAGTTTCTATGGCCTCGAATATATGTTGAGGCTGGTCGGCCTCCAAATGAAAAACTACCAAATCCGCCCCTGCCTGACAAAAATCTTTAACATAGCGATGGGGTCTGTCTATCATAAGGTGGACATCCAAAAACATATCAGTTGCCTTGCGCAGGGATTTTAGCACAGGCAGACCAATGCTTATGTTGGGCACAAAGCAGCCGTCCATAACGTCAAAATGAAGATAATCCGCTCCGGCGGCTTTTACCTCGTTTACATCATAAAGAAGGTTTGCAAAGTCCGCCGAAAGTATAGAAGGTGCTATTTTAGTCATTTTCCATCCTCCATGCAGGCCGCCCTTTGGTAGCAAAGGCCCTTTCGGCCGCATACTATCTTAATAGTCGTATCGCGCGACGCGGCTTTAATATACGGGGACGGCGGCATCCGTTGCCGTCCCCGATAAGCTTTTGCCCCAAGGCTTTTGTTGATTCGCAAAATGCCGAGGGGAGGCTTTTTAGTTTATTTAAGTTTATACACTAATAAGATATTATAACCCATAGGACAAGTCCTTGCAAGCACAAGAGCCTTAGATTGTGTCTACACGAGAGCAAAATGCCTGTCTTTTGGCGGATTTTCCGCCATCCTTCGTTAAATTTTCTTGCTATAAAACAATTATACCTGCGAAAATTTGCCTTGCCTGACGAAAAATCCCCTCAAAATCCAGAGCTTTCATCCCATGTAGACACAATCTAGCTTTTTTTATTTATGCCTATTCTCTTTTTGTAAGTATTGAATTAGAAGAAGATGTAATGTATAATATTTACTCCGAAAGGTGTGTGTGCCATGACTTTAGAAAACTATTTAGATTCGATAAAAGATAAGTCCATAGCTGTTGTGGGCTATGGAATAAGCAATGCCCCCTTAACAGAGCTTTTGCTTCAAAAAGGCTGCAAGGTAACAATTCGGGATAAGCGCCCAAAGGGCAAATTTGAGGAAGCGGATTACCTTATGGGAAAAGGCGCAAAGCTTCGTCTTGGAGATGATTATCTTGAGGACCTCTGCGAGGAGCTTATTTTCCGCACTCCGGGGCTGCACCCTTTCACCCCCCAGCTTCAGGCTGCAAAAGATAGGGGCAGTATTCTCACCTCTGAGATGGAGGCTTTTTTCAAGGTTTGCCCCTGCCGCACCATTGCCGTTACGGGAAGTGACGGTAAAACCACCACCACCACCCTTATTTCAGAGCTTTTGCGGGAATCGGGTCACAAGGTTTTCCTTGGGGGAAACATTGGCACTCCCCTCCTTGACAAGGTTCCTTTGATGAAGGAAAGTGACTTTGCCGTTTTGGAGCTTTCTTCCTTCCAGCTTCACAGCATGGAATGCAAGCCTAACATTGCTCTTATAACCAATATAAGCCCTAACCACCTTGATGTTCACCCTGACCTTGATGACTATGTTAATGCCAAGCGCTCTATT
>JAAYFX010000068.1 GCA_012728025.1 Clostridiales bacterium | reverse complement strand
TTTATAAAAAGAAAGGCGGGGGCAGTTTTCACCGCTCACGCCTTTAATGCTTTTTTTAAAAAGTCTTACTTAAGCTCGACCTTTGCGCCGACAGCTTCAAGCTTTGCCTTAAGCTCTTCGGCCTCGTCCTTATTGATGCCTTCCTTAATCTTTGCGGGAACGCCTTCAACAAGGGCCTTTGCCTCAGCAAGTCCAAGACCGGTGATGCCACGGACTTCCTTGATGACCTTAATCTTTTCTGCGCCGAATTCAGTCATAACAACGTCAAACTCGGTCTTTTCTTCGGCTGCCTCAGCTGCTGCTCCGCCTGCTGCGGGTGCTGCGGCGGCGGCTGCGGATACGCCGAATTCTTCCTCAAGGGCATGTACGAGCTCTGCAAGCTCAAGCACTGTAAGTGCCTTGACTTCTTCAATCAGAGCGGTTACTTTTTCGCTGGCCATAATAAATATCCTCCAAATAAATCAGTTAATGTTTCCGCAGGAATTACTCTGCTGCGGGCTCGGCGGCCACACCGCCCTTTTGTTCTAAAATCTGACCGAGAACAACAGCCAGACTGCTGATGGGGGCAAGCATTGTTCCAAGAACCTTTGCATACAAAGCATCCTTGGAGGGAAGGGCGGATATCTCGCTGATTTCAGATAGGGAGAGGACTTTGCCGTCCATGTATCCGGCCTTGATGTTGAACTTGTCGGCGCCCATTTTCTTTGCAAACTCGCTTATTACTCGGAAGGGTGCAATGGGGTCGCCCGTACTTGTGGCAAGAGAGGTCGTTCCTTTGAGGATGGGTTCAATTTCAGAAAGCCCAACCTCGGCTATCGCTCTGCGGCAATAAGTGTTTTTTATAACCGTGTAATCAACCTCGTTTTTGCGCAGCTCACCACGGAGAGCCGTATCCTGAGCCACATTAATGCCCTTGTAGTCAACAAAGACGCCGGAGCCGGAAGCCTTTAGTCTCTCCACCAGTTCTGCAACTATTGCCTGCTTTTCACTGAGAACCTTTGCGTTTGGCATGATTTCACCTCCGTTGTATACTATCCCTTGGGCGGATATTATACGAATTGAATGTATACCGAAAGCCCTATTGCCTTCGACATAAAAGCGCCCAAAAAAATAAGTCCCTGCACATAAAAGCACAAGGACAAAAAAAGCTGCTAAATAATAAAAATTAGAAGCCATCCTCGGCAGGGCTTACGGATATAATCCACCTGCTGTCTTTGGAGCGCTTCATGATATTATCATTAAATTCAAATCTTGTCAAGGCGTTTTTCAATTTTTAATCTTAAGGGGCAGACTGTAAATCTGCCCCTATTTAAAATTTTTATACTTAGGCTAGTCTTTGCAAAATTGTCGCAAGCTGGGCTCTTGTGGCCTGCCCCTTGGGAGATAAAACACTTTGGCTAATACCGTTTATAATACCCTTTTCATAGGCCCAGCTCATAGAAGTCTTTGCCCAATCGGAGACCTCCCCTGCATCTGAAAAACCTGCAAGGCTTTTCTCCGACAAAGGCTGGCCTTTATACCTATGTAAGATTGCCGCAAGCTCCTCTCGTGTTACGGGAGAGTCAGGGTTAAATGTCTCACCATAGCCCATTACTATGCCCTTAGAGCTTGCCCAATACACAGCCTCGGAATACCAGCTTCCGTCCTTAACATCTGTAAATTTTATTCCCTGTCCCTCGGCAGCGGGCAGGCCCTCCATCCTATGCAAAACTGTAACAACCATGGCTCTGGACATGGGGGAGTCCGGTGAGAACACCCTGTTTGCCGTCCCCGTCATAAGCCCTTTTTCGCTTACATATTCAACAGCTTCGTAATACCAGCTATTTTCGGATACGTCATCATAGCGGCCAGAGCTTGTGACCGTAACCGGAATGACCACAGTTTTTTCTCCCGCTTTAACATTTATGCTGCCTGTGGCGCTTTTTTCTCCCGCTGTGAAAACGCCCTCGGAATTTATGCTGCCTATTTCCCCTTGAACCGTCCACTCATAGCAGCTATCTTGAGATATAAGGTAGACGTAGTTATCCATGGCCTCGGCCATTAGGTCTGTTTTTGTTCCGCTTTTCACAGAAAGGCTTGTAACAGCGGTGCTTGTCCCCTGACGAAAAACTCGGAGAATATCCGGAGTTTTAACCACATTAACCTGAACCACCGCACTTTTAAGCCCCTCACCTGTGGCTGTTATAGCTCCCACACCTTCGCCGGAGGCTGTGAAGGTGCCGTCGGGTAAAATGCTGCCAAAGCCTTCTGTCACAGCCAGAGAAACAGGAACGTCAGCTTGGGTGGCATAGCCATTTTCATCGGCGGCTTTAAGGGTAAAGTTTGTCTTTGCCCCTGCCATCATATGTGTGGAAAGGGGATAAAGAGCAAGAGAGTCTGCCACCCCTGTGGGCTTTTCCTCTGTCATAAGCATTATGTAGTTTGTCACAGAACGCTGATAGCCGTCCGATGGATTATTTATCTGTGAAGCCGAGCTGTCCCCCAAATATATGGCGTTAAGGCTTGTGGAGCCGCCGCCGTCCATTATGGTTGCTTCAACACAGCCTAACTCTATCATACGCTCCGCAAGCTGACTCATACTGACACCAATGCTATGGCTCGGTTGTCTGCCGTCCATGGTGTAGAAAACCAATGAGCCATCTGCCTTTTGCCCCACGGCGGTGCGGGGGGCGCTTCCCGCCGGAAGGGAGGAGTCGACCTTCCCATCTGTCACTAGTTTATATAAAGAGCCGATTGCGTATGTAACATTTGCCCAGTCTTGGGGTGCAGAGATATTAAGAGTCAGTGTATCCTCCGGCTTCAGTTCCTTTAAAATCTCAGCTCCAATGCTTGAGTCGGATACACTTAAAACCGTTTTGCCGGCGGGTATTGCAACAGAGCCGGCTCCGGACAAAACCTCCTCCACAGTTAAGGTTCTGGAGGAATTTAGCCGAAGGCCACCGCTTATGGAGCAGATAAGTTCTGTTCCCCCTCCGCTGACCTTGGTTTTCTGGGCATAACTGTCAGTGAAAAGCGCCGTTGTCCCTGCTGTGCGGGTTTTGTTAACAGAGCTAAGGGGAAGGCTTTCGCCATTTATTTCAAGGCTCATCATCAGAGAGGGTTTTCCAAAAACGGCACTGCCATCATCAAAAAAACCCACGCCGTAATGTCCGGCATCCGAGGAGAGTAAATTTCCGTTTTCAATAAGTATGCCTAGAGGCTCATAGTTTGCCATCACATAGTAGTCACCGTTTATTCCGGCTATAACGTGCTTACCCTGTTTTTCTAAAAGCCTTGCCATTGACGAAAAGCTTCCGTAATTACAAACCTTGGAGCCGGAAACAACAACAGGCCGCACTTTTGAGTTTTTTGAATACTCTATATAGTTTTCCGTCCGATAGTCCGAGCCTGTCCAGTATACCCCTTGGGAAAGTTCCATGCCGCTGCCCAAAAAGGTTTCGTATCCACTTATTATTTCCCCAAGGGCAGCGGCTAAGGCCCCTCCTGCCAAAGAAAGACATAAAATAAGGGCAAGGGTAGCCACACGTCTCGGTTTTCCACTAATCATATTTGCTTCCTTTCTTAATTTAGAGCCTAGGCGCTGATTTGATTGCAATAAAAAGAGGTTTCTGCCTATTGTTTTTTATTTTAACATATAATTGCATACTTTTTGCGTCTCTTTGATAAATTAATAAACTTTTCTAAAAAAATACAACCGGCGAAATGGTGCGACAATCCATTCCGCCGGTTGTATTATGGGATGAGGAGAAAACGAAAAAAGTTCACTGTCTCTTGCATCTTTATAATACCAATAAGATGTTACAGAAAAAACATCAATCATATTTCAAAACTATTAATTTAAAAAAATAATATTAAATTTACCCATGTTTTTTATTTTCTTCTCTTAAAAAGCTAATTTTATCTTTATTAATTATAAGTTTCCGGACAAAGCTCCCATATCTTTTTTTCCAGAGACTTTAAGTCCAAAAAAGCTTCGGGCCGCCTTGAGGGGTCCCGCAGGAGGGCGGAAGGATGGTAGGTGGCCATCATCCAAACACCGTTCCTCTCGGTCCAGCGACCATGGTCTTTTGTAATCTTAAAGTCCTCGCTTATAATGCTCATGGCCGAAACCCTGCCAAGACAGACGATAATTTTTGGAGATATATCTTTGTCTGGGCGCGAAGCCAAGGCAGGCAGGCCTCCTTTTCCATGGAAAGAGGGTCACGGTTGCCAGGGGGGCGGCACTTCACCATGTTTGCTATATAAAGGCGGCTTCTGTCAAGATAAATTATTTCAAGCATCTTATCAAGGAATTTCCCCGCAGGACCAACAAAGGGTATGCCCCTTAAGTCCTCCTGTTCGCCAGGGCCTTCACCGATAAGCATTATTTTAGCTTCCGGATTTCCGTCGCCGAAAACCACATTGTTTCGTGTGTCAGCCAAAGCACATTTTTTGCAAACGGCGCAGGACTCATAAAGCTCTTTCATATCCAAAAATCATCCCGCCTTTCTATTATTCCGCCGCCGCTGTATGCTTTGCCGGCAGATGCATCGTAATCCTTGTTCCAAAGCTTTCATGACTCAAAATATCAAAATAGCCTTCGTGCCTGTCGATTATCCATTTGGCAATGGAAAGGCCAAGACCTGTGCCGCCCTTTTCCCGCCCTCTGGCAGGGTCAGAGCGATAGAACCTGTCAAACATCTTTGGCATATCCTCAAAGTTTATGCCAATGCCGCTATCTTGCACTATAAGAGAAGGTATGCCCTTCTCGTCCCTTTTTGCCTTAAGCTTTATACTGCCACCTGATGGAGTGTATTTTCTTGCGTTGTCCGCTAAAATTCTTAAAGCCTGCTTTAAAAGGGCAATGTCCCCAAAAACCTGTATGTTTTCCTCGGCTTCAAGCTCCCAAAGGTGGTCCCTGTCTATCATCATAAATTCCTGTGCCACTTCCCTCACCAACTCGGAAAGGTCGAAGCTTTCAAGCTTTAAGGTGGTTCTTCCGCTGTCACCTCTTGCCAGAAACAAAAGCTGCTCCACAAGGCGGTTCATATGCTCCGTTTCAGTTTTTATGGCAAAAATGGACTCTGCCAGTATTTTCTCATCATCCTTGCCCCAACGGTCCAGCATATCCGTATAGCCTTTTATAACTGCAATAGGCGTTCTTAATTCGTGGGAAGCGTCGGATACAAAGCGTATCTGCTGGTCAGAGCTTTTTCTCGCCCGCAAAAGCAGGCTGTTTATGGCGTTTTCAAGTCCCTTTAAATCCTCGTCATTAGTTTCAAGCTGAGTGTCGGGTAAATCAGGTTTAAGGCTGTCTATGGCGCTTTCCAAATTATGTATCCTACTGCTGTCATAGCCGCCCTGAGAAGTTCCCCCACCCTCGGCAGGGTGAATCCCCTCCTCATCTGATAGGAGCAGGGCGTTTTTAGCAAGGTTATAAAGGGGCTGGAGCTGCTTTTTTATTTTATAGTTGGCGCTTAAGGCAGAAAGGCGCAATACTATGAGATTAAGCACTCCGGAAACAAAGACCAATATAACAGCCGTATAGAAAAGTCTTGTAATATCCATAACCTTTATAAGACCGTTTTGGTCTTTAATAGTATAGCGAGCTATGGGAATGACGCCCTTTTCAGGCATGGCAAAGGAGAATGAGCGCTCTATGG
>JAAYFX010000067.1 GCA_012728025.1 Clostridiales bacterium | reverse complement strand
TCCGTCAAGGGTGGTTGCCTTGGATTTTGACATGAAGGTTTCTGCCCCGCCGGAGATGGCACCGGAAAGACCGGAGCGCTTGCCGGACTGAAGAAGAACCACAGAGATAAGGAAAAGACATACCAGAAGTTGGAAGATGGTAAGAACAAAAGTCAGTGTGTTCATTTTATTTAACAATCCTTTCAGATATAAAAAGAGGAAAACCTCATAATAATCACAGATGCGAAGAGATGATACCACAGCGGAGCCAAAATTTCAAGTACTTTAAAGTTACTTTTTCCTTTTTTATCATTAATTATTATAGACATACGGCAAAATCACTTGAAATGAATGAGGTGTGTGATATACTAAATAAAGGTGCTTTGATAATCTTTGGTATGAGTTTTTCATACAATATTATTTTACATAAGCCTGTTTCAGCAAAAACAAAGGAGCCTAAAAGACGTTATTTTATATGAATTGTCGATTTTTATATATGCGGCAAAGCAAAATATGCGGCAAAGCAAATTGACAGCAATGAAAAGGGGTTTACTATGGAAAAGAAGGCAAACACCGGAAGCCTTGATACGCACGGTACGGCCGGCGGGTTTAATGCAGACCATGGTATGGCTAACCGGCATAGGGAACTGATGGAAACCGGTTCCATGGCTGTTCTGGCAAAAAAGCTAGGTGCGCTCAAATCGGAAGAGAAAACAGGCAAGGCCTTAATCTATGGCGGTCAGCCGCCTTGCGAGGATGAGCTGGATTTTATCGACCGGCTTTCAAATGAAGCGGAAATAGCAGTGGGAGAATTAGAAGCCTACGAATCTGCGATTGAGGCAAGGCAGGCGGCTGCATCCGCAAGGCAGGCGGCGGAAAGCCAAGGTGAAGAGGGAAAGTCTCTTGCCGAGGCGGCCCGTGAGATAGAGGAGAGCATACCCGAGCCTGTGCCATATTCACAGGATATGATTCTTTACACACACATAAGCCGTGACCGCCTGAGGGCATACGGCTGTATTTTCCCAGCCATAGGCGGCGGAAAAAGCTTTACCGCAGAGCAGCTTTATACGCTTGTTGGGGAAAGTGATATAAAATACGGGGTTGATGAAGCCATTATAGGGACGATTTTGGATTCCAAAGCGGTATTTAAGATTTTTGTTATTGCTAAAGGAATTGAAAAAAAAGATGGTGTTGACGGGCAGATAATTGATAAGTTCTCAAGAGAACAAAAGATAAATATAGAAGCCGGCTCTGATAAATTGGTGGATTATAAAAACCTAAACTGGATGCAGACCATTGACAAAGGGCAGGTCATATGTGAGATTATCCCCCCTCAGCCGCCGGTAACCGGCATAGATGTGAAAGGCAATGAGATGCCGGGGACTGTGGGCAAGGCGCCGAAGCCCCCTGCTGGACTGAACACTGCCGTTTCAGAGGACGGGCTTTCCCTTGTTGCCGTAACAGACGGGCAGGTTTCATTCAAAGCCGGCGCTTTCAGGGTTGACAGGTTAATAAACATAGACAAGGATGTTGATAACTCTGTTGGCAACCTTGATGTTAAAGGCTCCATAAATATAAAGGGCAATGTGAACGAGGGCTTTACCATAACCGCCACAGAAAATATCGTCGTGCGTGGAATAGTGGAGGGGGCTTACCTTAAAGCAGGGGGGAACATCCAGATTTTCCATGGCATGAACGGCAGCCTTAAAGGAACGCTTGAGGCCGGCGGCACCGTAACAAGCCGGTATCTTGAAAACTGCACTGTTACTGCCGGCGGGGTTGTTAAGGCTGACAGCATAATAAACAGCACGGTAGTAAGCAACGATAAGGTTTCTGTGCTTTCGGGCAAAGGCATAATAATCGCAAGTAACATTACGGGGTTTAAGGGAATTGACGCTAAGGTAATAGGGAACGACAGCAACAGACTTTCAAATCTCACAGTTGGCACAGACCCTGTGCTTTTAGAGGAGATGAACACCCTTAAAAATGAGGCTGATGAGCTGGAGAAAAAGCTGGATGAAAACGATAAAAACATAAAGTATCTAGAAGGCATGAAATCACTGGATGCTAAATACCAGCAACTTTTAAGCAAGCTTAAGCTTGACAGCACCCTTGACAGGATGAAGCTTGCCAAAAGGCAGCAGCGGATAGCGGCTATAAACGAGCTTTTGACAGAGGTTACCGCTCAGATAACCGCAATTGAACTTTATCCTCCGGTCAATGTGACCATAAACAAGCTGAAAACCAATATTACAAATCCCGAGCGTATGTGTAGGATATATAAAAACGGGGGAGAAATTGTAATAGGAAAAAAATAAAACCCAAGGCTTTCGGTTTGAAATAAAGGGCAGGCTGTTTTTACGGCCTGCCTTTTTTATAAGATAGCGATAAACGATGGGTGATTACAGCTTTCATAGGCAATGAAAACTTCTGCTATTGACAGAGCTATGAAGGGGTAGTATACTTATTTTGAACATTTGAATAAACGATGTCTTCAGGGCAGGGTGAAATTCCCGACTGGCGGTATAGTCCGCGAGCGTGAAAGCGCAGAACTGGTGTAAATCCAGAACCAACGGTATAGTCCGGATGAAAGAAGATGTGTTAAATATGCGAAAGGGTGCCTTATGGCGCTCTTGTTCGTAAAGCTTACTTTTTTAACACCTGAAGGACAAAGGCTTTCAGGTGTTACATTTATTTGCAAGGAGATTTCAAAAAATGAGTGGAGTAAAAAACTCAAAAACACGTAAGCTTACAATGATTGCCATGCTATGCGCACTGGCCTATGTTATTATGGTGGTTGGAAGAATTCCTCTGGTACTGTTTCTAAAGTATGACCCCAAAGACATCGTAATTGTTATAGGCGGCTTTATTTTCGGGCCTCTTGCCGCCGCAGCCATTTCTGTTGTCGTTGCGGTGGTCGAGATGTTCACAGTTAGCGACACCGGAGTTATAGGGCTTTTCATGAACATAATTTCAAGCCTTGCCTTTGCCTGTGTGGCGGCCTTTGTGTATAAGAAAAAGCGTACAATGTCAGGAGCGGTTATGGGACTTGCCTTGGGTGTTGTTGTTATGACGGCGCTGATGCTCCTTTGGAACTATATCATAACACCTCTTTATATGAATGTATCCCGTCAGGAAGTTATTGACCTTCTTGTGCCGGTATTCCTGCCTTTTAACCTTGTAAAGGGTGGAATCAACATGGCTTTGACGATTTTGCTGTATAAGCCTGTGGTTACAGCCCTGCGGAAGGCAAGGCTTATACCGGAAGATGAGTATGCTGCGCCTAAGGTGACAAAGGCGAAAAGTCTTGGCCTTATGTTTGCGGCTCTTGCCCTTCTCGCAACCTGTATTTTAGTTGTCCTTGCCATAAATGGTATAATATAAAAACAGCAAGCCTTGTTATCTTTTCTCAAGGGAAAGTCTAGTCTAGCGAGTTCTTCACAATAAACAGACAAAGAAAAAACCACAACCCCGAAAAGGATTGTGGTTATGGAGCGGGCAACGAGATTCGAACTCGCTACCTCCACCTTGGCAAGGTGGCGCTCTGCCAGATGAGCTATGCCCGCAGGCTTAGTGATAGGCACGTGGACTATTATATCAAAAAACTATTCTTTGTCAAGACTTGGTTTGAAAAAAGCGGAAGATAAAAACCATGGAGGCGAAAACATGAACGAATTTCTTGAAAAGATATCCGAGATTTCTTTGGGAAGCCTTAAATTAAGCGCTTTAATTTCGGTTTTGATTTTGCTTATTGTTTGTATCATAGCAATAAAAATTATCTCGACCATAGTGGGCAGGCTTATTGATAAAAGCAGGCTTGAAAGCAGTGTCAAAGGCTTTCTGCAAAAAAGTGTTAAAGTGCTTTTGTGGACTATTGCCGTCATTATTCTGGCGGGGCGGTTGGGTATAGAAACAACCTCCCTCGTGGCTGTTCTGAGTGTTGCTGGTCTTGCCTTGTCCCTGTCCATACAGGATACAATCGCAAACCTTTTCAGCGGCATGACCATTCTTGCAACAAGGCCCTTTGCCACTGGGGACTATGTGGAGCTTGGCGAAGTTGGCGGAACGATTACACAGGTGGGGCTTTTTTATACCACGGTTACAACACCTGACAACAAGTCCATATACGTACCGAATGGGCAGGTGACTGCCGCAAAAATCATAAACTACACAAGGCAGGATAAAAGACGGGTGGACTTTGCCTTCCGAGCCTCTTATGAGGATGCCACAGAGCTTGTTTTTGATGCTTTAAAAGAGGCTGTTTTCGAAGAAGGGCGGATATTGTCGGAGCCGGCAGAGCCTTTTATGGGGATTATGGCCTACAAGGAAAGCTCCATAGAATATGTTCTTCGGGTATGGGTGCACAGAGAGGATTATTGGCAGGTTTATTTCGGACTTAATAAAAGTGTAAGAGAGATTTTTCAAAAGCATGGAATAAAAATGCCCTTTGACCAGCTAAGTGTGCATATAGTGCCGAAGGACTAAGGCTTAAAAACGCCAAAATAATAAAAGCCCTAATGAGAACACAAAAAATCTCATGGGGCTTTTTTTACGCCTTGAGGCAAATTTGCTAAGATTTATTCCGCTTTATCCCGCTGTTGCTTGATAGATAATTCTCTTATTCTCATTTCATGGGTCAAACTCTGCCATTAATTTATAACAACATTATACTAGCTATATTGTACTAATGTAGTATAGAATTTTTATTTTCAGCAAGGTTATACTTTGACTAGTATTAACCGTGCTGTTATAATTTTGTTATAGTAATATATTAATTAAAAGTGTCTCAGGTTTCATTGCAAATTACAAAGGAGTTATAAAATGAAAAGTGAAGCAAGAAAAAACACAGGACTAATCTTGGTGATTGTCTTTCTGTCTTTGGCAGTGCTTGCACTTTTGGCATTAAGAATTAACGATTGGCCGCAGACCTCTAAGGAAAAACCTGAACTGCCTATAATGGTTTTGAGCTCATCCTCGGCATTAATAGGGAACACGATGAAATTTGATGTTCTAATTGAAAATACATTTGACGGGATAAGTTCCATAGAACCTACGTTCAGCCTCCAGTATGTAAAAAACGGAATATCTAAAAAACAGCTTGACTTTTATGAAGATAAGGAGCAGGTGGAAATCCACCTTGAACTTCAGTCAGAAAAAGCCGAAGAATTGTATGAAGCAATCACAACAAATTCAGTTCTTAAGTTTAACATAACACAGGATAACGGAAACGAAACTTGGTTTGGCGTATCATTTAAATAGAATCTGTTGTTGACTGACCTTGTTCAGTAGAATAAAACACAGAAGACCCCAGTCTTTCGACTGGGGTCTTGCTGTTTTGAGAGAGGATTATTGAGGAGAGGAAAGAAATATGTCTGGTCTTCCCGTAGTTTCGGGTAAGCTCCTGTCTGCTTCAAGAGCTTAAGTTTATAATAAAACTCACATTTGACCTTGTTATGAATACAATGTGAAAAGATTATGAACGTTGAAACTTTCGTAAAAAGCGGGGATTTAATGCTTAAGCTTTGCCGAGAAAACAAACTCCGTAACACAGTCTGCACTTTTAACGCAGATGTCCTCATTGTGGTTATTAAGGATGGTTTTGACTATGGCAAGACCCAAGCCCACCCCATCTCTGTCTCGGCTGCGGGATTTGTCCGTTTTGTGAAAACGGTCAAAAATAAAGGGCAGCTCCTCGGGGGAAATACATGGGCCTTGATTTTTTATGGATACATAAGCCTTGCCGTCCTGCTTCCAAAGGGAAAGACCGATTTTAGAACCCTTTTCAGCAAATTTAATAGCATTATCCAAAAGGTTATAAACCACTTGAGTAAAAGCATCCTCATTGCCCCTGACACATATGGCCTCCTCCGGCAGAGAAAGGTCAACATCCAGCCCCGCATCGGTTATTTTCGGCTCGAAGGTCAAAAGAGTTCGCATGATGACCTCGGAAAGGTTAAAGCTTTCAGACAGAAGCACAGTGCCGTCTGTGGCCTGAATACGACTCATCTCCAACATCTGCCGCACAAGGCGGGACAGGCGCTTGGTTTCGCTGGATATGGTCTGAAGGTATTTGTCCTGCATATCAACGGGGATGGTGCCGTCTAGTATGCCGTCTGCAAAGCCGGCTATGGTGGTCATGGGAGTTTTCAGCTCATGGGAAACGTTTGCGATAAATTCAGCCCTTAGCTGTTCGGATTTTTCCAAAGACTCTGCCATAGTATTAAAGGAAGCGGTTAAAGCGCCGATTTCGTCGTCCCGTCCTGCATCTGTGACTCTGGCGGAAAAATCACCGTGGGCAAAGCGACCGGCGGCCGCTGCCATTTCATTTAGGGGTTCGGCCTGACGCTTTGAGGTGTAATAGGACATTAAAAGGGCAATGGATAAGATTACGGCCGCCATACTTATGAAAACGGCAGTTGAGGAGCCCCAAGCATCCATAATCTCAGAAAAATCCGAGCCTACAAAAATATAGCCGATTAAAAGCTCGTCTTGGTTGGAGATGATAGGCAGGCCAACAACATAATAGGACTGGTCACCGTAGAGGTTGTTAAGGTTTGTAAGCTTTTGAAAGCTGCCTTTTTGCAGTATTTCCGAAAGTATAGCTTCATTTATGTGTTTGCCTATAAAAGGTGAGACAATTTCTTTGTCAGAGGAAGATACAACAGCTCCGGAGGTGTCTGCCACTAGGATGTGGTTTCCTGTGCTGCGGGCCACAGAGCTTATGACAAGACGAAGATACCAGCCGGTTAGGTTCCCGTTTTCACTTAAGGCGGCCGCAGTACTGGCTGTCTCTCTGGCATTTACAGCTATGCTCTGACGCTTTTCACTGACAGCGAAAGCACGGCCCAATATAACAAAGCTCATGGCAAGAATTATAAAACTCATGACCACTAAAATTGCGGTCACAAGAAAGTTTTTAAAGTATATGGTTCTCATTTAGCGTTATTCAGCTCAAATTTATAGCCGACTCCCCATACGGTTTTCAGCGTCCATTTATCGGAGACACCTTCCAGCTTCTCACGCAGGCGCTTTATATGCACATCCACTGTACGGGAGTCGCCAAAGTAATCAAAGCCCCAAACCTCGTCTAAAAGCTGGTTTCTGGTATACACCCTGTTGGGAGAGGCGGCAAGATGGTATAAAAGCTCCATTTCCTTAGGAGGTGTATCCACCCTCTCGCCGTTTACTATAAGCTCATAGGAATCAAGATTTATGGTAAGCTTGTCGAAGGAGAGCTTTTTCTCCTGATTTTTTTCTTCGCTGGTGGTTCTTCGCAGGACAGCATGAACTCTGGCTAAAAGCTCCTTTACCTCAAAGGGCTTCACTACATAGTCATCTGCACCCATTTCAAGACCGTTTATCTTATCATAGGTTTCGCCCTTGGCGGTCAGCATAATTATGGGAACCTTTGAGGTTTCACGGATTTTAGAGCAGACCTGCCAGCCGTCCAGCACAGGCAGCATTATATCCAGCAGAATAAGGTCAGGGGAAATTTCGACCGCCATGGATACTCCCAAAGCCCCGTCCGAGGCTATAAAAACCTCAAAGCCGTCCTTTTCAAGATAAAGGCGCAGAAGCTCCGCTATATTAC